>CALFIY010000061.1 GCA_937877595.1 uncultured Prevotella sp. | reverse complement strand
ATGGAGAGGATATCTCATTTACTAAACACATCACCTACACGGGAAAGGTTGATGCGAACAATCAACCTTCCGGCAAAGGAAAATTGGAAATTATCTACAACCTGACAGTTGACACCAGAAAAGATGTGCTGGAAGGTGAATTCGATAATGGAGTCGTGAAAAACGCAAAACTTGCGTTTGACAAGCATAATGGGCCTTTATGGATAAACAGTAGTATCTATAAAGGAACTGTTGAGTATAGCATAGCTTCTGATGGCACTTCTGTTACTTTTAAGATGACTGATGGCAAATTCAAAGACTATTCCATGAGAACGGTCGTGGTTACGCCTGACTATCCCTTCCAAATAAAGAGAACTCCATCGGATAGTAAATGTGAAGTAGAGGCTCAACCATTCTTTACTAATTTTACGACACCTGCATATCATGCTAATTTTTCAGATATGTTCAGTCCGATAGCATTTTTTGAGTCAGGTCAAGAAGGTAAATATTGTCAAGCAGAAACATTCATATTAAGTAATGAATGGAAATTGACATCTATTGGTACAATGGATATGTTAAGTTTTCCTGATGGGCAGGTCTTTACGAAAGTTGGCACAAGAGTTGGTTGTGAATATCAGAATGGAGATAACTTCACTTATGATGAAGTAGTGAGCAGGATTGTCAGTTTTAGAAAGACATATCAAGATGCCATCGTAAGTTATAATTGTGTAAAGCCAAATACAGGAAAACAGCATCCTGTAATAAGCGACAGTAAGGAAGAGGCCAATGGCGAGATTCACTATACTGACAAGGGAACTTATAAGGGCTCAATAAATATCGGAGATGACAAGTACCCTATATCTGATTTGTTTAAGAAAATCATGCAATCAAAAAGATTAGCAGATTCTGGAATATTACCTATTAACGGAACTCTGATACATAATGGGAAATCCATAGTATATACCAATGGAAAATCGGCCGATGATCTGGCGAAAGAGCAACAACAGCAAAAAGAGAAGGCTGAGAGAGACAGCATAGCGGCAGAAAAAGAAACTGAAAAATTAAGGAAAGAATTGCAGGCAAAATACAGCGTCGCAAACGATGCAGACGGCCGAGAATTCATGTCGGCTTATCATTTTGCGGAAACTGGTGTAGAAGAAGCATGGGCTGTAGTAGGCTATTATTTATGTAATGGTATAGGTGTGAAGAAGAATGTCGCCAAGGGCATTGAATATTATAAGAAGGCAATAGACAGTGAGGAAGAATGCGCTCAGTGCTTTGGCAAGATGTTTATGGCAAATCTGTTGTGGACAGGTAATGGAGTGACTAAAAATCAGAAAAAAGCCGCCCTCTATTATGTAGATTGTGTTGACTACAACGGTTGGGTGTATAGTACATATCAACACCATTATGCCAAGAATGTTCATCTTGCCTATTGCAGAGTGGGAGTGGCTTTTGAGACTGGCATATTTGGGAACAAGCACATTGACGGAGCAATAAAGGCTTATAGTGAATGCGTCAGAGGCGGTGGAGTATATGACGAGATCACTGCGTTTGCAATTTACAAATTGGGATATTATATAGAAAAAGGCAGATACAAAGCAATAAGAAATATAAATGGAACATACTCACCTAACATAAAGTTGGCAAGGTCGTACTATCACGATGCATTAAGCTATGGTGACGCTAAGACGAAAAATCTTGCGAAACAAGGCCTACAGCGTATTGGATATTAATTGTTACAAACAATAATAATGCATAAACAATTACAAGTCAGCCTCCTTTGCTGTCGGCTGACTTCATCTGCTGCCTTGTCCTTGTCAGGCTAATCATTCATGTAGCGTCTAACATCGCACTCCTGACGATAGCTGAAAACTACGATAGCCAGACTGTACATAATCGATAACAGCCTTTATAAATCCGAAAATAGCAAGAACCAAAACAAAGTTTAACAATAACAAAAAGTGGCGTAACCGCTTGGATTACACCACTTTCTTGTGAGTTTCTTATTGTTTCTTATCTAGCCTTACTTCACCTCCTCAAAGTCAGCGTCCTGGATGTTGTCATCCTTTGGAGCCTGCTGCTGGCTGTCGGCCTGCTGGTTGTAGAATGGACCTTGCTGCTGGTCGGTGCCCTGTGCGCCAGCCTGTGCACCTGCGCCCTGATACATCTTGGTGCTGGCAGTCTGCCATGCAGTGTTGAGGGCAGTAATGGCGGTGTCGATGGCTGCGATGTCGCCGGCCTTGTGGGCATCCTTCAGTTGCTGCAGAGCCTGCTCAATGGCTGGCTTGTGCTCGGCAGGAATCTTGTCGCCAATCTCCTTGAGTTGGTTCTCCGTCTGGAAAATCATAGAGTCGGCCTGGTTCATCTTGTCAACGCGCTCGCGCTCCTTCTTGTCGTTTTCGGCGTTCTGCTCGGCTTCTGCCTTCATGCGGTTAATCTCGTCCTGAGAGAGGCCTGACGATGCCTCGATGCGGATAGTCTGCTCCTTACCAGTGGCCTTGTCCTTAGCGCTAACCTTGAGGATACCGTTGGCATCGATGTCGAAGGTAACTTCGATCTGTGGAACACCGCGTGGAGCGGGAGCAATGCCGGTGAGGTTAAACTGACCGATGCTCTTGTTGTCGCGTGCCATCGGACGTTCGCCCTGAAGAACATGGATGGTAACTTCGGTCTGGTTGTCAGTAGCGGTTGAGAAGGTCTCGCTCTTGTTGCATGGGATGGTGGTGTTGGCCTCGATGAGTTTTGTCATAACGCCACCCATGGTCTCAATACCGAGAGTAAGAGGAGTAACGTCGAGCAGTACGATGTCGCCTACGCCGCCTTCCTTGTTAAGAATTGCGCCTTGGATGGAAGCACCTACTGCAACAACCTCGTCAGGGTTGACGCCCTTGCTTGGCTCCTTGCCGAAGTAGTTCTTGACGAGTTCCTGTACGGCAGGAATACGGCTTGAGCCTCCGACGAGAATCACCTCGTCAATGTCAGATGTTGACAGTTTAGCATCGGAAATTGCTTTCTGACATGGAGAGAGACATGCCTGGATAAGTCCGTGAGCCAACTGCTCGAATTTTGCACGTGTCAGAGTCTTCACCAAGTGCTTGGGCACTCCTGCAACAGGCATGATGTATGGCAGGTTGATTTCTGTCGATGTAGAAGAACTCAACTCTATCTTTGCCTTCTCGGCTGCTTCCTTCAGGCGCTGCATGGCCATCGGGTCGGCAGTGAGGTCGGCACCTTCGTCGTTCTTAAACTCCTGGACGAGCCAGTCGATGATAACCTGGTCGAAGTCGTCGCCGCCAAGGTGAGTGTCACCATTTGTGGAGAGTACTTCAAAGACGCCGCCGCCAAACTCCAGGATGGAGATATCGAATGTACCGCCGCCGAGGTCGAAGACTGCAATCTTCATGTCTTTGTTGGCCTTGTCGACACCGTATGCCAGAGCGGCAGCGGTAGGCTCATTGACGATACGGCGCACGTTCAGTCCGGCAATCTGTCCTGCTTCCTTGGTGGCCTGGCGCTGAGAGTCGGAGAAGTAGGCAGGTACCGTGATAACGGCATCGGTCACTTCCTGTCCCAGATAGTCCTCGGCGGTCTTCTTCATCTTCTGAAGCACCATTGCAGAGATTTCCTGCGGAGTGTATTTGCGGCCGTCGATATCAACGCGTGGGTAGCCACCCTCGTTAACTACTGAATAAGGTACGCGCGAGATTTCCTTTTCTGTCTGCTGCCAGTTCTCACCCATGAAGCGCTTAATAGAATAAACGGTCTTCTTTGGGTTGGTTATGGCCTGGCGCTTGGCAGGGTCGCCAATTTTGCGCTCGCCTCCTTCTACGAAGCCTACCACCGACGGGGTGGTGCGCTTTCCTTCGCTATTAGCGATTACTACTGGCTCGTTGCCCTCGAATACGGCAACGCAACTGTTGGTAGTTCCTAAGTCAATTCCAATAATTTTTCCCATAGTTCTATAATTTTTAATGTTTCTGTTTCTGAATAATTTGTTCTGTCGACGCTGGACATTTCCATGGTGCGTCACTTACGAAGTAGCAAAGCGTATGCCAAAAAGTAAAAATTTGAATAATAAAATGACATTTTGTCACACGATAAAAAAAATATTTCTATCTTTGCAATCGAAAATATACCATAACAACAGAAAAACGCATGAAGAGAATTGCTCTAATAATGGTTATGACATTCGTTGCTGCCAGTATCTGGGCTCAGCAGGATGCCAGTTCGTATATCGTCAAGACCAAGGGAGTCAAGAAGACCGAGGTCAAGACAGAAAAGAAGTCTATCGCCGTTGCTGCTGAGGAGGATGAAGAAAATCTGGACTTTGTCAGCAGGAATTTCCGCTTCTACAGCCTTTGCGACTGGAAGGACGGCATGAAATTCATGGTCATTCCAGAGAAGTACGATCTGCTGGTTAATACTTTCCGCGACGAAACCACGGGTAAGGAAGTCAGCAGCGGTGGACTGCGCTACAAGATAATGATTTACAACAGCCATTCCGTAGGTGCCAACAACCGCGAACGTATGAATTTTACCTGTCAGGACGATGGCAAAAAATATTACTTTGAATTGCCTCACGGAAGTTTTGACGACTACTGCTACGGCAAACTTGGCGTTCCTACGCTGGCTTATCTGGGCGATGTCGACATAGCGCGCGAGAAACTTCTTGGCCAGACGCTTGTCACGCGTACAAGCGACTTCCGCGTCGACACAGAATATGAAGGCGACGGCTTCCAAGAGGTGACAATGCCAAAGAACGAGGAAGTCAAGGTGGTCGCTGTAGGTGTGGGCACGCGTGCTTTCCCAGTGAAGATTATCGTGGCTGACAAGACTGGCAAGGAGTTCTACCAGATTGTTGCAATGAGCAAGACCAACAGTGGCATGCGTGACGATGAATTTGGCGTTGATAACTTGAAGCATACATTCCTTGGTGCCTTTGAAGCGCTGACAGAAAATACCAAGGTGTCGGACGACTACGCTCAGTACCTTGGCAAGGTTGTCTACACGAAGTATGCCACAAGCATGCTGAGCAAGGGCAGTGGTAAAAACCGCATTGTCAATGTGCCGCGGCTCATGGAGTTCCGCATAGACAAGTTGGCGCCTGTGCGCAACAGCGATTACGTCACCCTCACGCTTGCCGAGACAGGGTCGGGACGCATATACTATAAAGATGTGACGTTTACCAACAAGAGCGTTACCGGCGATATTGACGGCCAGAAGGAAGACTACTTTGGCTATCTCTTCGGTTTCGGCGAAGGAAAACTGCGCAATACGTCGTCGGCAACGCGTGCCATGATACGCCAGGGCCGTGTCGGTATCGGCATGACAGAGGAAGAAGTTGAGATGGCTGTCGGAACACCTGACAAAACGGCAGAGGATGTCAACGGCCGCTACGACTGGCTCTACGAGCGCACCAAGAGTTGGCTTATCGTGCAGTTTGGCAAGAACGGCACTGTCATAGGAACCCGCACCACGCGTAAGTAGCGCGTTCTTTGAGACGGAGATAAATAAAAATCCCGGCGCATCAGATGATGCGCTGGGGTTTTTATTGCTTTTCGTTATAACGGTGTATCGACGTTCCGTTATTGCGAAAAAGGTGTTTTTCCTTATTCCTGCTTATCTGAGATAACTGCCATGATTTTAGCCTCCAGTTCCTCGCACAGTTCGGGATTGTCTGCCAGCAGTTGCTTCGTTGCCTCGCGTCCCTGGGCCAGTTTCGACTCTCCATAGGAGAACCATGAGCCACTCTTCTTGATGATGTCGTAGGCTACGCCAAGGTCGACAATCTCGCCAATTTTGGAGATACCTTCGCCGAACATTATCTCGAACTCAGCCTTGCGGAAAGGCGGAGCCACCTTGTTCTTGACCACCTTCACGCGCACCTGGTTGCCGATGGGCTGGTCGCCATCTTTCAGCGTCTGTATCTTGCGGATGTCAAGGCGCACCGAGGCATAGAACTTCAGGGCGTTGCCGCCTGTGGTAGTCTCGGGATTGCCAAACATGATGCCGATCTTCTCACGCAGTTGGTTGATAAAGATGCATGTGGTGTTGGTCTTGGATATCGTGGCGGTCAGTTTGCGCAGGGCCTGGCTCATCAGGCGTGCGTGCAGCCCCACGGCAGAGTCGCCCATGTCGCCCTCTATCTCCTTCTTTGGAGTGAGAGCCGCCACAGAGTCGACCACAAGTATGTCCACGGCAGCCGAGCGTATGAGTTGGTCGGCAATCTCCAGAGCCTGCTCGCCGTTGTCGGGCTGTGAGATGTAAAGATTGTCGGTGTCGACGCCCAGTTTCTCAGCATAGAAGCGGTCGAAGGCATGTTCGGCATCGATGAATGCAGCAATGCCGCCGGCTTTCTGTGCTTCGGCAATGGCGTGGATAGCCAGTGTCGTCTTGCCGCTCGACTCAGGCCCGTAGATTTCGATGATGCGGCCTCGCGGATATCCGCCAACGCCAAGGGCGGCATTGAGGGCTATAGAACCAGTGGGGATAATATCCACATGCTCTACTTTGTCGTCGCCGAGTTTCATAATGCTACCCTTGCCGTAGTCTTTCTCTATCTTCGACATGGCAGCCTGCAGAGCCTTCATCTTCTCCTCTTGTGGGCTGATGGCGGCAGTTTCTTCTTTTTTTGCCATAGGTTATGTTTGTATGACTAAAATGTTTTACAGCAAATTCATGGTGTCGGTGGCTATCATCAGTTCCTCGTCGGTAGGAATGACTACCACTTTCACGCTGGAGTCGTCGGCAGAGATGATGGCTTCCTCGCCGCGAACGTTGTTCTTGGCAGCGTCGAACTTTACGCCAAGGAACTCCAGTCCTTCGCATACGGCAGCACGCATCGACACCTGATTTTCGCCCACTCCGGCAGTGAAGACAATGACATCAACGCCGCCCATGGCTGCAGCATAGGCACCGATATATTTCTTGATGCGGTAGAAGTACATCTCCTGGGCCAGGATGGCGCGCTTGTCGCCGGCCTTTGCGGCATTCTCCACGTCGCGCATGTCGCTCGAACCGCCAGTGATGCCAGCCACACCGCTCTTCTTGTTCAGCAGGTTTGACATACCGTCGGCATCCAGTCCGAGTTTCTTTTCGATGAATGTCACAGCGCCGCCGTCGATGTCGCCGGAGCGAGTACCCATGACGAGACCTTCGAGCGGAGTGAGTCCCATGGAAGTGTCAACACACTTGCCGTCTACAACGGCAGCGATAGAGCCGCCATTGCCGACATGGCAGGTTATAACCTTGGTGCCTTCGGGCTTCATGCCGAGAAATTCCAGTGCGCGTGCACTGACGTAGCGGTGGGATGTGCCGTGGAAGCCGTAGCGACGTATGCCATACTTCTCGTAAAGTTCGTATGGAATGGCATACATGTAGGCCTTGGCTGGCATTGTCTGATGGAATGCGGTGTCGAACACGCCGACTTGTGGCAGTCCGGGCATCAGTTCTTTCACGGCATTGACACCCTTGAGGTTGGCTGGGTTGTGCAGAGGAGCCAGGTCGCTGACAGCCTCGAAGGCGCTGAGCACTTCGTCGGTGAGCAGTACAGACTTGTTGAACTTCTCTCCGCCATGCACCATGCGATGGCCCACGGCGTCAATCTCGTCGAGCGACTTGATGACACCTATCTCCGGATCGGTGAGCAGCGAGAAGATGAATTTCACACCCTCGGTGTGCTCAGGGATGTCGTGCATTATCTGGCGCTTCTCGCCGTTGGCAAGTTTCACTTTCACGAAAGCGCCGTCCAGTCCTACGCGCTCTGCGCCTCCGCTGGTCATCACGCTCTTGTCGTCCATGTTGTACAGGGCGTACTTGATAGACGACGAACCGCAGTTTAGAACAAGTATTTTCATTTTAATTTCTAATCTTTAATTTTCAGTTTTTAATAATCTTTCCGTTCCCTACTTCTTTGCATCCATAGCCTGGCAGGCCGTGATAGCCACCATGTAGTAGATGTCGTCTACAGAACAGCCGCGCGAGAGGTCGTTCACTGGGCGTGCTATACCCTGCAGGATAGGACCGATGGCGATGGCGTCGCCGAGGCGCTGCACCAGTTTGTAGCCGATGTTGCCCACTTCGAGGTTGGGGAATACGAGGACGTTGGCTTCGCCGGCAATGGCTGAGCCCGGAGCCTTCTTCTTGCCTACGGATGGCACGAGAGCGGCATCGGCCTGCAGTTCGCCGTCTATCTTGAGCGACGGGTCGAGTTCGCGAGCCTTTGCAGTAGCCTCTACCACCTTGTCTACGACCTCATGCTTTGCGGAGCCTTTGGTAGAGAAACTGAGCATTGCCACGCGTGGGTCGGCAAAGCCAGCCACCGAGCGTGCTGTCTGTGCTGTGCATACGGCAATCTGAGCCAGTTCGTCGGCATTAGGCATAGGTGTCACAGCCACGTCGCCTACCACGAGCACTCCATTCTCGCCATACTGTGGCTGCTTGGTGATGAGCAGCATGCCTCCGCTGACGCAGGTGATGCCAGGGGCGCACTTGATGATCTGCAGTGCCGGACGCAGAGTGTCGCCGGTGGTGGAGAGGGCTCCGCTGATTTGTCCGTCGGCGCCTTCGGTCTTTATTATCATGCAGCCGAGGTAGAGAGGATTCTTCACCAGTTCGCGAGCCTGCTCGATGGTCATGCCCTTCTTCTTGCGGAGTTCTGCCAGCAGTGCAGCCATCTCCTCGCTGCGCTCGTAGTTCTCGGGGTCGATGAGCGTAGCCTTGTCGATGTGCTGCAGGCCTTTCTCCTTGGCCAAGGCGTGCACCTTTTCAGGGTTGCCGATGAGAATGATGTTGGCAATGTCGTCGGCCAGTACGCGGTCGGCTGCGCAGAGAGTACGTTCCTCTTCTGCCTCTGGAAGCACTATGCGCTGCTTGTTGGCTTTGGCGCGTGCTACAATTTGACTTAATAGATCCATAGTTTGTCTTGTATTTTATGTTAGTGTATATAAAATGCTCTCGTGCAAAGTTAAATATTTTGAAGCATAGCGACGAGCAAAAAAAAGAGAAAAGCACGGCCTTTCTCTTTTTTTAACTTCTCGCATGTGTGAAATGCTGTTTACCTCTCTGTTTTTTTCAGTTCCTGAGTGAGCACGCTTTCCAGTTTCTCGGCTGTAAGATGTAGCAGCAACTGGCCTGCCATGGCTATTGTGATGCCGCCGTTTTCCTCGCTCACCACCACGGCAATGCAGTCTGACTCCTGGGAAATGCCGAGAGCGGCGCGATGGCGCAGTCCGAGTTCCTTGGGAATCTCGAGGTCGTGGCTGACGGGCAGGATGCATCCGGCGGCCTTGATGCGGTGATTGGCTATCACCATGGCGCCGTCGTGTAGGGGCGAGTTCTTGAAGAAGATGTTCTCTATCAGTTGCTGGTTGATATTGGCATCGAGCATGGAGCCTGTCTCTACAACATTGTCGAGTGGCATGGTGCGTTCTATCACTATCAGTGCACCCACCTTGCGCTTGCTCATGTTCAGGCAGGCCATCACTATGGGCATGATGATGGCCTTGAGTGCGTCGCTGTCGCTGCGCGCGTCGCCGCCATTTCCGAAAAGACGGGTGAAGGCGCGTATGCGCTGATGCGCTCCAAGATTGAATAGAAACTTGCGAATGTCTTCCTGGAAGAGAATGATGAGTGCTATCACTCCCACGCTGACCAGTTTGTCCATGATGCTCCCGAGCAGTTTCATCTCAAGCACCTGCGACACCAGCAACCACAGCACTACGAATATCATAATGCCGATGAATACATTCAGCGAGCGCGACTCTTTCATGAGCCGGTAGATGTAGTAGAGCATCAGCGCTACGAGCACTATGTCTACAATGTCTTTTATTCCGAAGTCGATAAACATAAATTATGTAACTTCAAGTGTTTTTACAGTGGTTGACGAGCCTGATGCACTGCACGGCCTCTGGCACGTCGTGGACGCGCAGTATGTCGGCACCTTTCAGCAGTGCCACGGTGTTAAGGCATGTCGTGGCGTTGAGGGCCTGCTCTGTGGTGATGCCGAGCAGTTTGGTAATCATCGACTTGCGCGATATGCCTACCAGCACGGGCAGTTGCAGCACCCGCATCCTGTCGAGATTGTCCATCAGTACGTGGTTCTCGTCGAGCGTCTTGCCAAATCCGAATCCCGGGTCGACTATTATGTCGTGCTGTCCGAGCGAGCGCAGTTCTTCCACGGCACGGGCGCAGTCTGTCAGAATGTCGCTGACGTTCGACTTATGCGAGGTGTAGATATAAGGTACGCGCAGGCGTGCCACCATGCGCGCCATTGCTGAGAAGCAGAGGTCGGTGTTGGTCGGACTGCCTGCGTCGTTGATGATGTTTGCACCATACTCTTCCACAGCCATGCGCGCCACGTCGGCTCTGAACGTGTCTATGCTGACCGTTGCGTCGGGTGCTTCGCTGCGCACCGCTGCCAGTGCCCATCGCAGGCGTTCGGTCTCCTCCTGCTGTGTGGCCATTGTGGCGCCGGGGCGCGTGGAACATGCGCCAACATCGATGATGTCGGCGCCTTCGGCCAGCATCTGGCTCACGCGCTTGCGCACGTCGCCCTCCGACTGTCTGCGGCTGGCAGAATAGAAGGAGTCGGGGGTGACATTGAGTATTGCCATCACCCTGGGCGTCTCCAGGCTGAGCAGTTGGCCGTTGCAGTTGAGCGTGTAGTGCATTTTGGAATCGTGTAGAGATGGGCTTGTAACTAACGAATATGCGCAGGTTTTAGTAATTGCTGTTTTTATTTTCGTCTGCGCTGTTTTAATTTTCGTCTGCGCTGTTTTTATTTTTGCCAGCGCTGTTTTAATTTTCGTCAGCGCTGTTTTTATTTAAATAAAAACAGTTGCTTTTTTCTGAAAACAGTAGTGGTCTTCTAAAACAGTATTTTACTAAAATCTGCGCATGCAGTTTGCCGTAGCGGTTTATTTCACGCAAATCAGGAAGTAGTTCTTCTTGCCCTTCTGGGCCAGCAGATACTTGCCGTCGATGAGGTCGTCGGCGCCAATAGTGCGCTGGGCATCGGTGAGTTTCTCCTTGTTGAGGCTGACACCGCCGCCCTGTACCATCTTGCGCATTTCGCCCTTCGAGGCAAACACGGCAGCGGCACCGGTGAGCAGTTCGATGGCAGGCTGGCCCAACTGGTCGCTGCCGATGGTGAACTGGGGAACGCCGTCGAACACGTCGAGGAATGTCTGCTCGTCGAGGCGCTCAAGGGCTTCGCGCGTGGCCTTGCCAAAGAGTATGTTGGAAGCCTCGATTGCTGTGTCGAGAGCCTCCTTCGAGTGAACCATCACCGTCACCTCCTCTGCCAGCCGGCGCTGAAGCACGCGGCGGCCCGGGTCGGCCTTGTGCTCCTCGGTGAGAGCCTCGATGGTCTCGCGGTCGAGCGATGTGAAGATCTTGATATAACGCTCGGCATCGTCGTCGCTCACGTTGAGCCAGAACTGATAGAAGCGGTAGGGCGTGGTGCGCTTCGGGTCGAGCCAGATATTGCCGCTCTCCGTCTTGCCGAACTTCTTGCCGTCGCTCTTTGTTATCAGCGGACAGGTCAGCGCAAAGGCCTCGTTCTCGTAGCCCAGCGTGCGTCGGATGAGTTCAGTGCCTGTCGTGATGTTGCCCCACTGGTCGTTGCCGCCAAGTTGCAACTTCACGCCCTTGTGCTGATAGAGATACAGGAAGTCGTAGCCTTGCAGCAACTGATAGGTGAACTCGGTGAACGACAGACCGTCGCGCGCCGTGCCGTTGAGGCGCTGCTGTACCGAGTCCTTTGCCATCATATAGTTAACGGTGATGTGCTTACCCACCTCGCGTGCGAAGTCGAGGAAAGTGAAGTCGCGCATCCAGTCGTAGTTGTTTACCATCTCGGCAACATTGGCTTCCTCGGAGTCGAAGTCGAGAAACTTAGCCACCTGCTGCTTTATGCACTCCTGGTTGTGGCGCAGCGTCTCGTCGTTGAGCAGATTGCGCTCCTGCGACTTGCCGCTGGGGTCGCCAATCATGCCCGTGGCACCGCCAACAAGGATTATCGGCTTATGGCCGCAGTGCTGCAAGTGGCGCAGCATCATTATGCCACACAGGTGGCCTATATGCAGTGAGTCGGCGGTAGGGTCGGTGCCGAGATATGCCGTCACCATCTCGCGCTGGAGCAGTTCTTCCGTGCCAGGCATCATCTGTGCCAGCATACCGCGCCATCGCAGTTCTTCAACAAAGTTCTTTCTCATTATTATAGATATGTAAGAATAAATTTTATACTGTTTTTGCCCGAAACGCGCTTGCAAAGGTACGAATAAGCGAAGAAAATCCAAACAATTTTTTTGTTTGAATAGTTTCAGAAGAAAAAATAATAAATAAAGTCGGTTTACGGTACGGGGTCGTAGCCGGAGCCTCCCCATGGATTGCAGCGCAGGATGCGCCAGATGGCAAGGGCAAGGCCGCGGATGGGGCCGTGCTTTATCAGAGCCTGTCGGGCATATTCGCTACAGGTGGGAGTGAAACGGCAGGATGGGGGAGTGTAGGGCGTGATGGCTACCTGATAGAAACGGATGGGCAATACCAGCAACCATACAATGATGCGCGATATGAAGCCAGTGACGCGCGAGAGAAGTTGGAGCAGGCTCTTCATGTCTTTTCGCAGAGTTGTCGGACGAGCCGCTGCACGTGTGACGTTACAACAGCAGAAGGAACGGGGCGGTCGGCAAGCCAGATGAAGCCGACAAGGAGCATCTGCTCATCGGGCAGGTGCTTGAGGTCTTGAAAGAAGGCGGACTTGACGAGTCGGTAGGCCTCGCGCACCTGGCGCTTAGCACGATTGCGATCGACGGCATGACGCAGGCGGCGCTTCGAAACGCTGATGAGCATCTTGGCACGAGGTTCGTCGGCGCGGCGTGGGCCTGTCGTCCATACCATACGCAGAGGAAAGGCAACCAACGACTTGCTGCCTGCCGTGTCGAAGAGTTGGCTTGTGAGGCTCCGGCCACACAGTCGCTCTTGTTTGCTCAGCGTGTGGATTGCCATTGGCGAATAGAGGGAGAAACTTCTGCTACTTCTTCTTCTCTTGCAGGAAGTGCTGAAGCGCACTCGTCATGGAAGGATAGGCTGCTGTGGGAGCCTCGAGGTCGAGGCGAAGACCGGCATCCTTAACGGCCTTTGCAGTGGAAGGACCGAAAGTGGCTATGGCAATGTCGCCCTGAGAGAAGTTGGGGAAATTCTTGGTCAGCGACTCTATGCCGGAAGGGCTGAAGAAGATGAGCATGTCATAGTCGAAAGCAGCAACTTCCTCAGGAGTGAAGTCGTTGCTCACGGTGCGATACATGACACACTCGTGGTGCTGCAACTTCTTGGCGTCAAGCATGCGGGCAACGTTGTCGTTGTGGACATCGCTCAAAGGAAGCAGGTACTTCTCCTGCTTGTGCTTGGCCATGGTGGGGATGAGGTCTTCTATCTTACCTGTGGTGCCGAAGAAAACTTTGCGCTTGCGATATTGCACGTATTTCTGAATGTAGAGGGAAATAGTCTCTGTTACGCAGAAATACTTCATGTCCTCGGGGATGGTGATACGCAACTCTTTTGCCATGTTGAAAAAGTGGTCGATGGCGTGGCGAGAGGTGAAAACAACGGCGGTGTGGTCTAAAATGCTGACCTTCTGTGCGCGAAATTCCTTTGCGGTTATCCCCTCTACCTTGATGAATGGGCGAAACACCAGTTCTACTCCGTATTTTTCGGCGATGTCATAATATGGCGACTTGTCACTCGATGGTTTCGGCTGTGAAACCAGAATCTTTTTTATCATTAGCGTCCTATAAATTTATTTTCAAACTGTTCGCTGTTGCCATCAGCCCGCTCCATAAGGCGAGCAGAGGTACGATTTCAAGGGCGCAAAGGTACAAAATAATTTGAAAACGTGCGATGTTTCTGCGGAAAAAGATAACAAAACACTTGTAAAATGTCAACAATTTGACAACAAAAAGGGTTATTGTAACATAATTAATTACATTTTCAATGCTTAATGCAAAGTAAGCATGCAATATTACGCATGGAAAAAGCAACAGGCTTTCCATCACAACGGTGACGAGTAGCGACTTCTGCCATGTCTTGTCGCGCTTGGCATCGAAGAAAACATTGTCGACAACGGTGTAGAGCAGGGTGCGCAGCATGAAGTAGCCTACGGTTATTGCCAGGAAGATTACGATGAGCAGATACTGCGACGGGAGCACAAAGTCGTCGGCAATGCGCTCAAGTGTGTAGAAATAGAAGAGCAGCGAGATGAGCATGCTGTCAAGCAGCACGAAGAAAAGCATGGAGAGCGTCTCGGTGGTGGTCTCTGCCACTTCGGTAGTGCCCTCGCGCTTTATGTAGAAAAAGTTACGGAGTTGGTAGACAACGAGATTGCGCACCGAGGAGAGGGCTATGACTCCAAGAATGAAGCAGCCGAGTAGAACGGATGTGAGAATGTTGTCGTTGTGAATGTTATAGGGAATGGGATCACCGGCAACACCCTGTCTGCCTCCAGAAATTTCCGGATGCAAAAGGGCACTGCCGGAGAAAAAACCTTCGCGGTAGTACTTGGGCAGTACCACGCAAGTGGTGTCTATGCTGTCAGCGCAGATAGTCATCGACTATTATTGCTCGAGACCGAACGCCTTGCGGATATCGGCAACGCGGTCGAGTTTTTCCCACGTGAAGAGTTCCACGTCAATGGTCTTGGTCTCGTGGTAGCGACTGGTGAAAGTCTTCTGGACTATTTCGTTCTGTCGGCCCATGTGACCGTAGGCTGCAGTTTCAAGGTACATTGGCTGGCGCAGTTTCAGCGAACGCTCTATTGCCTTGGGGCGCAGGTCGAAAAGTTCCTCTATCTTCTTTGCTATCTCGCTGTCGCTGAGCGATACGTGACTGTGACCGTAAGTGTTGACGTAGACATTCATTGGTTTGGCAACACCGATGGCGTAACTGATTTGAACCAGCATCTCGTCGGCAACACCGGCAGCAACCATGTTCTTTGCAATATGGCGTGCTGCGTAGGCTGCAGAGCGGTCTACCTTCGACGAGTCCTTTCCTGAGAAGGCTCCGCCGCCGTGAGCACCCTTGCCGCCATACGTGTCGACGATAATCTTACGGCCTGTGAGTCCTGTATCGCCGTGAGGGCCTCCGATAACAAACTTTCCTGTTGGATTGACATAGTACTTGATATCGTCGCCGAAAAGTTTGAGCACCTTTGGTGAATGGATTTTCCCCTTCACGCGAGGAATGAGAATGTTCACCACGTCTGAATGGATGGTCTGCTGCATCGTGGCATCGTCGGTGAACTCGTCGTGCTGAGTGGAAACAACGATGGTGTCGATGCGCTCGGGCTGTCCGTCGTCGCCATATTGTATCGTGACCTGGCTCTTGGCGTCTGGACGCAGATAAGTCATCACTTTTCCTTCGCGGCGTATCTCGGCAAGAGTGCGCATGATGAGATGGGCCAGGTCAAGACTGACTGGCATGAGATTTTCCGTCTCGTTGGTGGCATAGCCAAACATCATGCCTTGGTCGCCGGCTCCCTGATTGTCATCGTCTTCGCGATCAACGCCACGGTTGATGTCGTCGCTCTGCTCATGGATGGCGGTGAGAATACCGCATGAGTTGCCGTCGAACTGATATTCCGCCTTGGTGTAGCCAATCTTCTGTATGGTTCGGCGGGCAATGGTCTGCAAGTCGATATATTCCTTGCTGCGAACCTCACCCATTATTACAACCTGGCCAGTGGTGACAAATGTCTCAATGGCGCAGCGCGCATGATCGTCGTAGGCCAGAAACTGGTCAAGCAAAGCGTCGCTAATCTGATCGGCCACTTTATCTGGATGGCCTTCTGAAACTGATTCGGATGAAAAAAAATACATAATTCTTATACCTTATTTATGTATAACAATACGTTGAATAAAAATACTGTTTTTGTATGTTTATACTACAGGCAGCGAAATGCCGCTGATTTTCTGATAAACGTCGAGAGCATAGATATCGGTCATTCCAGAGATGTAGTCAATCACAGCCATAAGGCGGGTTTCCAAATCGGAGGCATTGATATCGTACTGGCTGGACACACGACTGATAAGTTGCTGCGAATAATATCGTTTGGGATGTATAACGGCTTCGATCATTTGTTCCATCAGCGTAGCCATTATCTTGTAACCAGAAAGTTCCACATCCAAAACGACACGGCTGCGATATATTCGGTCTACTGACATGCGTGCACACTGCCGGTACGCCTGACGCGGACGTTCGCTGATATTGTCGATGAGGCTTCCCTCAAAAGTGCCTGAGAGGATTTTTTCCTCATTGTCAATGAAGGTTGTGACACATTCGTTCTCGAGTAGCCCGATGACGCATGCGCGCAGATAGACCACCTGTTCGTTCTCGTCGGTAAGTTGCTCGTCGCGAATACGCTGGCGCAGGCTTGACTGAGTGGGCTCGTCGAAGAAGGCAAGCAGCAGGTTGGTCACTTCGTCAAGCGACAGGATTTTCAGTTTATGGGCATCTTCGATGTCCATAATCTCATAGCAGATATCATCGGCTGCCTCAACGAGATAGACAAGCGGATGGCGCGCATAGCGCAGCGGCTCGCCTTCGGCAGATAGCCTGAGCAGTCCCATCTCTGTCGCGAGGCGTTCGTAGGTTGACTGTTCGCTGGCAAAGAAACCGAACTTGCCTTTCTTGCTTGGAGCAAGCGAGGAGTAGGGATATTTTACGATGCTGGCAATGGTGGAGTATGTCATCACAAAACCGCCAGGACGGCGACCGCAAAACTGGTGCGTCAAAAGTCGAAACGCGTTGGCATTGCCCTCAAAGTGTGTGATGTCGGTCCAAAACTGTGGCTTCACCATTGGTTGCAGTTGGCGGCCGGCGCCCTCGGTGAAGAAAGTCTGGATAGCCTTTTCGCCAGAATGGCCAAATGGCGGATTGCCAAGGTCATGGGCAAGACAGGCAGTGGAAACAATCTGTCCGATCTGTTCAAACAAGGTGCCGCTAAGTTCCGGGCGCTTGCTGCTGATGATACGCTGGGCTACATCGTTTCCTAAAGACATGCCGACGCTGGCCACTTCGAGCGAATGGGTTAGACGATTGTGTACAAACACACTGCCAGGCAGTGGAAACACCTGTGTCTTGTTTTGCAGACGGCGAAACGGCGCCGAGAAAATCAAGCGGTCGTAGTCGCGCTTGAACTCCGTACGGTCGTCATGCCGCTCAGTATGCCTGTGCTCCTGACCTAATCTCTTGTTGGTGATAAGTTGCTGCCAGTTCATCAGAACATTTAAGACAATCGTCGTTCGCATGGTATCCATGCCCAGAAGGTTGTACCTTTGTCTTTTCCCTCACTCTCCACGCCAATTTTTCCACCAAAGGCATCAATGATTTGTTTGCAGATAGCCAGTCCCATTCCCGTGCCTTGCACGAACTCGTCAAGTTTTACGAAACGGTCGAACACTATTTTCTGCTTGTCTTTTGTAATGCCGATACCTGTATCTTCGCAGAACAGGTAGAGCCCGTGCTTTTCGTAGCGGTAGCCAACGCGGATGTGACCTTTCTTGGTGAATTTTACGGCGTTGGTCACGAAGTTTGTCAGCAACTGCTGAATGCGGCCGACGTCTATTGTGGTAAAGAATGTGTTGTAGGGATTGTCTTTCAGGAAAGTAACGTCTGCAGAGTCAACGCGCTGCTGAAGCGTGATGCAGATATCCTCAAAAGCGGAAGCGAAATTGACATCTGTTGGTTGTATTGTGGTTGGCCCACTTGTTATAGAAGATGCTTCTATAATGTCATTGATTAGGCGCTGGAGCATATCGCTGCTGTTGCGAATGATGCGAATAAATTCGGCACGCTCTTCAGAGGCTTCCATGCTTTCCAATACGCCAGTGAAACCAACAATGGCATTGAGCGGAGTGCGCAGTTCGTGGGTCATAGATGCCATGAAGCCGCTCTTCAGCCTTACGCTGTCTTTTGCCAGGCGTGTTTCTTCTTCAAGGCTCTTGCGCGCTGTGTCAAGCGTTTCCTTGTAGTCGTTGCAAATGTCGTGCAACTGCTGCAGGCGCTGCTTGTACATCCCTGTCAGTTCGCTGGCATCTTTTATCTGGTGCTCCAATTTCTTTATGCTGAGAGCCAGGCTGCGCTCTTCGGTAACATCCTTGCAGGTGCAGATGTAGTTGGCCACATCGCCGTGCTCATCAAACAGCGGACGCACGCTGAATGTGATGTAGCGGTCAATGCCCATGTCGGGATATTCCATGTGCTGGCTTAAAGTGATGCTCTCTTTGGAGTCCTTGGAATAAATATTGCGGAACAGAGGAATGTCAAACATGCACACTGTTTCCCAGAAGCGTTTCGACTCTGGCGTGTCGTTTGAAATGCCGCAAAGTTCCTTCATAGGCTCATTAAGGCCGATAAGGAATCCATCGGCGTCGTAGAATGAGACGGCAACGATAGGAATGTGGCTCAAGCTCTCGTATTTGTTGAGCATGTTGTGGCTGGCCTGGTCTTCTTCCACATCGTGTGTTATGTCGTGAATGGCATTTACTATGAAGCATGGCTTGCCGTATCTGTCGTATTCGCAGATGGCGTGACCTTGGAAGTTCAGCCAGTGCGGCTTTTGCGCTGTTCCTGCATTCCAGCGCTTGTCGAGCAAAAAACGTTGCTCGCGACCGCTCATCAGTTGATGCATCTTCTGGCTGAATTCACTGCGCTGATTAGGATGTATACGCTCGGTAAATTCCTCAAGGCTCATTCCGTCCTTGGGCAGAATGGTGCCGCCGTATATATTGCTGAATTTATTGTTGGCGATATCATATTCCATGACTTGGAAACTGCCCATCTGAAGCGCCTTGTACATCATTTCGCTGAGAAGCGTTGAATTTCGGGTAGCGCTACGGGCGTGTGCTCTTGCTAATTTGCCAAGGAAGAAAATCAAAGTGAACAATAGAAGCACACCGATAATCAGATAGACGGCAACCAAGGACGTGGAATTTTTTACACGCTCCGGGTGGAACCACTTGTTAAGCATTCCCTCCAGTTCTCCGTTCTGTTTCAGACGTGAGAAATCATCGTCAAGCCTTTCTATCAGTTCTTTGTCGCGTCCCCAAATACGTATCTCGCTGATCGGCAGCCCTACTTCGTGGAGATAAAGGCCTTCCAGCCCTAATTTTTTTATCTTCCACTTCATCGGTTCTTCGCCCCAGACAAAGTATTTGCAGTCGCCGGCAAGCAGACCGGTCAGTGCAACTTTTGGCGTAAGTTGTACGATACGGCTACGAGTGGCAGAGTCAGTGCTGTCGAAGTATCGGTAAGTGTAGTCGCCTGTCTTAAGAACTACACCTTCCTCCTCCATCATTTTCTGCGTTATAATGGTATTGCCGTCAGTCGTCGTTGCTACGCAGAGCCTGTTGTAGTTGATAATCTGTGTGGAATAGAGACTGGCATCGGTGTTAAAACGGTGGGCATTGGCCAATATGAGGTCGGCGTCGCCTCGTTCAAAAGTCTTTATAGCGTTGCTCCATTCTTTTGTTATGAAAGAATATGGAATTCCGATGTCGTTCAACATTCTGCTTAGAATGTCAATGTTGCTGCCGGCAGGGTTTCCGTTGTCGTCAGCAAACTCGTAGGGTGCTTTGTCCCAGTCGCATACAATAATCAGCGGGCGTTGCTTTGAATAGCGCTCAGTCAGTTGGTTGGCCACAACGTGCAGCGATAACAGGAAGCATGCTATGACTGTCAAAAAACGCATGGTCACTTTGCCCCGTTGCTCTTTATGTCTCTTGCTATTCACTTCTCGCTGATTGTTTTCTTTCGTTTTATTTCCGATGCGTGGCATGGTATTGTTATATATACCGTTGTACCTGAGCCTTCTTCTGAGTTGATTTCAAGAGTACCGCCCATCTGGTTTGCCAGTTGGTGGCAGATTGCAAGACCAAGTCCTTTTGTGTTGTGGGATCCTGCTATTGACTCGTTGATATGAGCCAGTTCTTGTTTCGATATGCCGTCGCCAGTATCGTCAACGGAGATAATAAGACGCCGGCCAATGTAATCGTAGCGTGCTTTAATGAAGCCGCTTTTTGTGTGTTGAGCGGCATTCTGCACCACTTGCCTTATTGTCTCGCCCAGATGTGTTGCGTCAATGTCAACAATAAGTATGTCGTATGGGTTTTCTATGATATAATGAGTCTCAGCGTTCTGGTATTTCTCCCATCCTGCTGTGCATTGTTGCTCAAAAATGGCTGCAAAGTCGGTGGGCTGACGGTTTATTTCCTCCATGTGGGCTTCCAGCCTTGACAGGTAGAGAATATTTTCTATAAAATGGAGTAGATAGTCGGCATTTTGCAGTATTCCTTGTCTTGAAGAAGCCTCGTTGACGGCAGGTTTTGTGTCTCCAAGAAGTGCCACCTGTTGTGTCATGGTATGCAGAGGAGTGCGTATCTCCTGTACCATGTTGCGCACGAAACTGTTCTTTGTTTCCTCCACCTCCTGTACCTTGGCCGTTTCTTCTTTCATCTGCATGCGTACATCTGCCAGTTCACTTTGATCTGCACAAATGCCTAAGAAATTTGTGATATTGCCTTTTTGATCATACTGTGGCTTCAGCATGAAACGCAGGCAGAGTTGCAGCCCATCCTTTATGCGCAGTGTTGTGCGTATTGTGGCCTCTATAGGACGGTCTACGCGGTTGTCCATGTCGTTCAGCAGGCGCATGGAAAGTTTCTGTGAACTATTGTCGACGAGAGTCATGCATCGCGTCTGTGTCAGCATGTGCTGCACTTCATCTATACTGTGATATATTGTAAGAGAATGTGACATGGGGGAATAACTGACAATGCGTATGTTGTCGTCATGCAGCATGCTGTCGATGCTGACCTTGTAGTCGTGGAGCGCATTTTGCACTTGCAGTTGCTCTACTTTCTTGTCGGCTTTCTTCCTGTGTGCGAGAATGCTTGGGGTGATATTTCTGCAGAAAGCAAACACGCCCGATGGTTGTTCCTTCTCATCACGTATGGTCATCAGGTGGGTTTCGAGATAAATCTCCTGTCCTGCAGTGGTGCCTGTCAGTCGTTTCAGTGTATCGGGCTTGTAAATATGTGTGGCGTAGAAGCCGTCGGCCTGTTCTATAGACAGGTTTTCCGTGCCAAGAATGTCATTCATGGAAAGATGCTGCGCTACAATGTCGTCCGCTTTGCTGTTTATCATATCGCATGCGGCAGAATTGATGTTTGTCAGTGTGGCATTCTTGTCGAAAAGCATGATGCCTACGGTGTCTGTATGGAAAATGCTCCAGTATCTAAGTGTCTTCTCTGCCAGCAAACGTTCTTGCAGTCGTTGTTCGGTGATGTCTTTCTTTGTGCCGATGAGTTTTGTGGGGTGGCCGTGCTTGTCGCGGTAGAGCACCGACACTACGATATGGTAGTCTCTCATTTCTGTGTCACCCTCTTCCGTGTCTTTTGCGCGCAAATCCAATGCCACCTGGTTGTGTGCTTCGCTGTCAGCAGAATTTTCCAACTGGTGAATGGCATCCATCAGCCGTTTGAAGTCTTCTGTGTTATAGCGTTGTGAAAATTCTTCTTCCGAATAGACATGTGATGTCGTGCCGTCTTCGTTGCGCCATGCAAATTCGCGTTGTTCAATGTCGTACGTCCATATATGCACGCGGCTTGTCTCCATGATGAGAGCCAGCCGCTTGTTGCGCTTCTTGTTAGATTTGTTTAGGTTTCTGGCCATTACAGCATAGGTAATACCGTAGATGGCAAATATGAATAGGAGCAATGCCGATGCTCCGACCAGCCACATTATCCATGTCTCAATGGTCTTCTCCTGGCGCTCAGGATAGAACCATTTGTTTTGTATTGGTGTAAGTTGGTTGTTTGAGTACAGATGTGTATATGCCTCGTCAAGTTTGTCAAGCAGTTGCTGGTCGTGCGACATAAACTTGTACTGGCCGTGTTGCATGTTTACTGGCGTGAGTTCCAGATTGTCTATGTGGTAACGGCGCATGAGCCATTTCAGCGATAGCGTGTTCCATACAATCTGGCCTTCTTCCTTTGCACTGACCTGCTGAATGGCTTCGCGCATGTCCTCTACGGGAATGGCGTTCTCCCCCCAGCCGTATTCCATCATCAGGTGATGGCACAGCGAACTGTCGTTTACTATAACTTTCTGCGTGCTAAGGTCGTGGAATCGCTGAATCTCTATTTTCTTTGTCTTAGGGGTCACGACGCTCTGCGTAAACAGAGTCACTGCATTTTTTGAATATTTGCCGAATTCGTCGTGAAAGCCAACGGCCAGGCCGAGCATAAGATCTGATTTGCCTTCTTTCAGGTCGCGAAAGGCTTCGCTGGATGGTTTCAACTTGATAACGTACGGAATGTTAAGTTCCTTCATTAGCATGCGTATCAAGTCTATATTGAAACCGTCTGGTTTTCCTGACTCATTTAGGAAAGTGTAAGGCCATAGGTCCCACACGTCTTCATAGACTAACGGGTTTTCCTCTGTGTATATTCTTGCGCTATCGCTTTGTGCAGAGATGCCAGTTGCTGCTAAGAGCGATAGTATGAATGTTAAGATAAACTTGTTTAGCACAGTTCTCATTAGCAAATTTCCCTACGGGCCAATTTTAGGGCGCTAAGGTACGTAAAAACAACGTAAATTAGCAAACTTGTGTGCGAATTAAACATTATTTAACAAAGAAGAAGTTACGCTGAAATCACGCTCGTCAAAAAAATAATTAATTCATTTTGTTTTGCCCTTGCTTAATCGTAACTTTGCAGCCTGTAAATATAGCATATATATTAATAAGGTGAAAAGCATGGGAATAGAAAAACGGATAATGGCTGCTGCCAAGGCCGCCATTGAGAATTTATACGGTCAGACAGTTGACGATCAGCAGGTGCAGTTGCAGAAGACGCGCAGCGAGTTTGAGGGAAACCTTACGCTGGTTGTCTTCCCCTTTGTAAAGATGGCGCGCAAGAGTCCTGAGCAGACAGGTACGGAAATAGGCGATTATCTTGTGGCCAACTGTGATGCTGTCTGTGCATACAATGTTGTGAAAGGTTTCCTTAACCTTTCTGTTGCCGATGCCGCATGGCTCGGACTTTTAAATGACATTGATGGCGAAGAGCATTACGGCGAAAAGCAGGCAACGGAAGCCTCTCCGCTTGTAATGATAGAGTATTCGAGTCCTAATACCAATAAGCCGCTCCACCTCGGACATGTTCGCAATAATCTCCTTGGCTGGTCGCTTGCCCGTATAATGCAGGCCAATGGATGCCGTGTTGTTAAAACGAATATTGTAAACGACCGTGGCATTCACATATGCAAGTCTATGCTTGCCTGGCAGAAGTGGGGAAATGGCGAAACACCTGAATCGAGTGGCAAAAAAGGTGATCATCTTATCGGCGACTACTACGTGCTTTTCGACAAGCATTATCGTGAGGAGATAGCACAACTTGTGGCAGGCGGAATGAGTGAAGACGAAGCCAAGCAGAAGGCTCCGCTCATCTGTGAGGCTCACGACATGTTGGTGCGCTGGGAGCAGGGAGATGCCGAAGTGCGTTCGCTCTGGGAGAAAATGAACTCCTGGGTTTATGCCGGCTTTGATGAGACATATAAAAAACTTGGAGTCTCTTTTGATAAGATTTATTATGAGAGCCAAACGTACCTGAAAGGAAAGGCAAAAGTCGAGGAAGGACTCGCAAAAGGTCTTTTTGAACGCCATGATGACGGTTCGGTCTGGGCTGATCTCACTGCTGATGGTCTTGACCAGAAACTTCTCATCCGCAGCGACGGCACGAGCGTTTATATGACTCAGGATATCGGAACTGCAGAGATGCGCTACGAAGATTATCCGATTGACAAGATGATATATGTCGTTGGCAACGAACAGAACTACCATTTCCAGGTGCTCTCAATACTGCTTGACCGGTTGGGTTTCCGTTGGGGAAAAGAACTGACGCACTTTAGTTACGGAATGGTTGAGTTGCCAAACGGAAAAATGAAGTCGCGCGAGGGAACAGTAGTCGATGCCGACGACCTGCTACAACTCATGGTAAGTGATGCACGTCGCGTGGCCGACGAGTCAGGCAAGAACACCGATCTCAGCGAAGACGAGAAGCAGCAGATAGCAACAGTCGTCGGTCTTGGAGCGCTTAAATACTTCATCCTGAAGGTTGATGCGCGTAAGAATATGCTTTTCAATCCCGAGGAATCGATTGATTTCAATGGCAATACAGGGCCTTTCATACAGTATACTCATGCGCGCATTTGCAGCATATTGCGCAAGGCCGAGCAGGACGTTTCCCTTGCCTCCGTTCACACCACTCTTACGCCAAAGGAGACAGAACTCATTCAGAAAATGTCCGAATATGGCGCTGCCGTGCGCCAGGCTGGCAAGGACTATAGTCCCTCCGGAATTGCCAACTACTGCTATGAACTGACAAAGGTTTTCAACCAGTTCTATCACGACTATTCCATTCTCAACGAGGCCGATGCCGGGAAGCGTGCCGTGCGCTTGGTGATAGCCCGCAATGTCGGTAAGATATTGAAGAACGGCATGTCGCTGCTCGGCATTGAGGTGCCTGAGAGAATGTAAGTAGTGGATTATTTGTTGATTGTCGGAATTGAAAACAGAGAATATAAATCCGCCTTCCTATCGCAACGACACGGTATTGCCGCTGCCAATGGAAGTCACGGCCGATGCATGGGCTGTGGATGCAGCCTGTTCCGGCAATCCCGGACCGATGGAATATCAGGCAGTAGACCTGCAGACAGGCTACCGTGTGTTTCATTTCGGCCCGATGCATGGGACCAATAACATCGGGGAGTTCCTGGCCATTGTCCATGCCCTTGCGCTATGCTGGCAGCAGGGCCTGCACGGGAAGACCATCTACAGTGACTCGGTAAATGCCATTCTCTGGGTACAGAAGCGGAAGTGCAAGACAAAACTGGAGCGCACGCCGCAGACCGAACAACTCTATCATATCATTCGGCGCGCTGAGCAATGGCTGCAAACCCACGACTATCGTAATCCGATAGTGAAATGGGAAACATCGCGCTGGGGCGAAGTTCCAGCAGATTTCGGACGAAAATGAGTGAGGCGATTGCCCCACTCATTTTCGTTTTCTGCATTTTCTATAACTCGATGACTGAGAGTTATAGTTTCTGCTCTACCTCTATTTCTGTGAAGGTTTCGATGATATCGCCTACCATGATGTTGTCCCATCCTGCCAGCGAAATACCACATTCCAGACCAGTGGCAACTTCCTTGGCGTCGTCCTTGTAGCGCTTCAGTGCACCGATTGCAGCAGTGTGCAGCACGATGCCGTCGCGCACCACGCGAGCCTTGTCCTTTGAGTGAACCTTGCCCTCGGTGACGAGACCGCCGGCAACAGTGCCAACCTTTGAAATCTTGAACACCTGCTTTACCTCTATCTCTCCGGTCACTATCTCCTTCTTCACCTTGTCGAGCATGCCTTGCATGGTGCTCTTCACCTCGTCGATGGCGTCGTAGATGATAGAGTAGGTGTTGATTTCCACGCCTTCGCGCTCTGCCAGTCGGCGTGCTTCGCTTGACGGGCGCACCTGGAAACCGACTATGATAGCCTCTGATGCGGAAGCCAGCATTACGTCGTTTTCTGAAATCTGTCCCACAGCCTTTGAAATGACGTTGACCTGCACCTTCTCCGTCGACAGTTTTATGAACGAGTCGCTCAGTGCTTCTATCGAACCGTCGGTGTCGCCCTTTACGATGATGTTCAGTTCGTGGAACTCACCCAGTGCAAATCGGTGCGACAGTTCGTCAAGTCCCAGAGTCTTCGTTGTGCGCAGGCTCTGTTCGCGCTGCAGTTGCGTACGCTTGTTGGCAATTTCGCGAGCCTCCTGCTCTGTCTCCATAACGTGGAAACTGTCGCCTGCTGTCGGTGCGCCGTTCAGCCCGAGTATTATAGCCGGCTCTGCAGGCCCTGCCTTCTCGATGCGCTGGTTGCGCTCGTTGAACATAGCCTTTATTTTACCGAAACTCGTTCCTGCAATTACTACGTCGCCCACTTTCAGAGTGCCGTTTGACACGAGCACTGTCGAGACGTAGCCGCGTCCCTTGTCGAGCGACGATTCTATGATGCTTCCCGTGGCTTTGCGGTTGGGGTTGGCCTTGAGATCGAGCATTTCTGCTTCGAGCAGAACTTTCTCAAGCAGTTCCTCAACGCCGATACCTTTCTTTGCCGAAATCTCTTGGCACTGGTACTTTCCGCCCCAGTCTTCCACGAGAAGGTTCATGTTGGCAAGGTCTTCGCGTATCTTGTCGGGGTTGGCTCCTGGCTTGTCTATCTTGTTGATGGCAAACACCATAGGAACTCCGGCAGCCTGTGCGTGGGCTATAGCCTCCTTTGTCGTAGGCATCACGCTGTCGTCGGCAGCGATGATGATGATGGCGATGTCCGTCACTTGTGCACCGCGTGCACGCATTGCTGTGAATGCTTCGTGTCCCGGCGTATCGAGGAAGGTTATCTTGCGTCCGTCCTTCAGTTTTACGATATACGCACCGATGTGCTGCGTTATTCCGCCTGCCTCGCCTGCTATGACGTTGGTGTTGCGGATGTGGTCGAGCAGCGAAGTCTTGCCGTGGTCGACGTGTCCCATCACGGTCACGATAGGCGCTCTGCTGAGCAGGTCGTTCTCGTCGTCGGCCTCTTCGGTAATGGCGTTCTGCACGTCGGCAGAAACGTATTCTGTCGTAAATCCGAACTCCTCAGCCACGATATTGATGGTTTCGGCGTCCAGTCGCTGGTTTATACTCACCATGATGCCTATCGACATACACGTGCCAATCACCTGATTGACTCCAACATTCATCATTGTGGCCAGTTCGCTCACGGTGACAAACTCAGTGAGTTTCAGCACCTTCGACTGTGCTGCTTCTGCTGCCATCTCCTCGCTCATGCGCTCCTGTACGGCGTCACGCTTCTCGCGGCGGTATTTTGCACCTTTTTTGTTTTGGTTTTTCGAGGTGAGTCGCGCCAGCGTTTCCTTTACCTGACGTGCCACTGCCTCGTCGTCAACTTCCAGTTGGCGTTGTGCCGTGCGGTTTTTCTTTTTGTTCTTACCGCCCTGCTGAGCGTTGTTGCCGGCAGCCTGCTGTCCTCTGCTCTTGTTGTTCTTGGCAGAGTTCTGCAGGGCAGCCTGATTAGCAGCAGCCTCGATGTCGACGCGTCCTTGGCGAATGCGCTCACGCTTGCGACGCTCGCCGCCCTGCTGCGCGCTCTTTTCCTCGCGCTCCTTGCGGCGCTCTTCCTTCGATTTCTTCTTGGGACGAGTGCTCTGGTTGATGCTGTCGAGGTCAATCTTGCCCAGCACGTTGACTTTTGGTGCGGCCTTGGCTTCGCTCTTCAGTGTGAACACGTGCTGTTCGGAAGTTGTCTGGTCTGCAGTCTCTTCCTCGGCATTGTCGTCGGCCTCTGTCTCTTCGTCGGCCTCTTCTTCCGGCTCGTCGTAGACTTCCTGCTGCTCCTCCTCCTGCTGTGCCACCTCTTCGCTGACCTGTGGTGCCTCTGCTGCGGCCTCCTGCTCCACTGTGTTTTCTATAGTCTGCGGCTCTGCGGCTGCTTCAGGCTCGGGGGCTGGCTCAGGGACTTCTGCAGGCTTTTCGGGCTCTGCTTTCTTGCCGATGTTGTCAAGAGCAATCTTGCCTATGGGCTTAAACTGCTGTCGTTGCTCCAGCAGTTCCTCTGCTTTCGTGACTTTCTTTGGCTTTGGCTCCTTTGGCTTCTTAGAGAAGAGCATGTCGGCCTGCGTCTTAACGTCCTTGTCGCCTTTGAATTCACCCACCAGAGCCTCGTATTGCTCGTCGGAGATCTTGGTGTTGCTGGAGATGTCGTCCTTAACCTCTCCGATGTCGGCCTTCTTACGTAGGAAATCGACCGCCGTCTGAAGTCCTATGTTCAGTTCTGATAATACTCTATTTAGTCTTACTCCCATTCTGTACTAATTTACAATTCCCAAATTCTCTTTCTATTCAAATTCTGCACGCAGCACGCTGAGCACGTGGTCGACGGTCTCTTCTTCCAGGTCGGCCTTTTCGATGAGCATCTCTCGCGGTGCATTGAGCACAGCCTTTGCAGTGTCGAGTCCGATAGCCTTGATGGCATCGATAATCCACTGGTCAATCTCGTCGCTGAACTCTTCAAGGTAGATGTCCTCGTAGGCTTCGCTCTCGTTGACAACGCGGAATACGTCGATGGTATACTCGGTGAGCATGGAGGCCAACTTGATGTTCAGGCCACCCTTGCCGATAGCAAGGCTCACCTCTTCTGGCTGCAGATATACTTCAGCCTTGTGCTCTTCTGGGTTTAGCGTGATGCTTGTCACCTTGGCTGGCGACAGCGCGCGCTGTATGAAGAGTTGAGTGTTGTTAGAATAGTTGATTACGTCAATGTTTTCGTTGCCCAGTTCGCGTACGATGCCATGCACGCGGCTTCCTTTCACGCCGACGCATGCTCCTACTGGGTCGATGCGGTCGTCGTAACTCTCTACTGCCACCTTTGCGCGCTCTCCTGGCATGCGTGCCACGCGGCGTATGGTGATGAGTCCGTCGTTGATTTCTGGAACTTCAGCCTCAAGCAGCCTTTCGAGGAACAGGGGACTGGTGCGCGAGAGAATGATGCGTGGGTTGTTGTTCTCGTTCTGCACTTCCTTGACAATGGCGCGTATGGTCTCGCCTTTGCGGTAGTTGTCGTTGGGTATCTGTTCCGATTTTGGAAGGTGCAGTTCGTTGCCTTCGTCGTCGATGAGCAGCACTTCGCGCTTCCACATCTGGTATACCTCGGCGCTGACCACTGTTCCCTCTCTGTCCTTGTATTTCTGGTAGAGCGAGTCGTGCTCCAGTTCGAGAATTTTTGAAGCAAGGGTCTGGCGCAGGTTGAGGATGGCGCGGCGTCCGAACTTCTGGAAGTTCACCTCTTCCGACACCTCTTCGCCCACTTCGTAGTCGGGCTCTATCTTCTGAGCCTCGCTGAGCGAAATCTCCTTGTTCTCGTCCTGTACTTCACCGTCGGCCACCACGATTCTGTTGCGGTGAATTTCAAAGTCGCCCTTGTCGGGGTTTACGATGACGTCGAAGTTCTCGTCGGAGCCGAAGAGTTTGGCTATAACGTTGCGGAAACTCTCTTCGAGCACGCTGACGAGTGTGGTGCGGTCAATGTTTTTTGTCTCCTTAAATTCCTGAAAGGTCTCAATCATTGATGGGCCTTTCTGTTTTCTTTCTGCCATAATTGTATTTGTTTTATTTTTGTTTTTTCCTGTTGTTGGTGTTGTGGCTCGGGTGTCCACGGTGTTCCTCTTACTTGAAGGCCAGCAGGTATTTGGCGTATTTCACTTCTGCAATGGCGAAGGTCTTGTCTACTTCCACCATTGTGGGGCGCTTCTGTCCTTCCAGTTTCTGTTTTTCGCGTGTGGTGACGGTAAACTGCTGTCCGTCGTCGCTTACCGACTTCAGTTCGCCCTGTATCTTCTTTGCGTCGGAGGTCATCACTTCTATGGTTTTTCCGATATGGTTGCGGTATTGCTGTACAACCTTGAACGGCTGTCCTATTCCTGCCGAACCGACTTCCAGTTCGTAGTCGCCGAGTTCGTCGCCGAGTTTCTCCTGCAGCGTGCGGCTCAGGTCGGCACAGTCGTCAATCCATACGCCGTCGGCGTGGTCTATTTCTATCACGATACGGCCGTCGGGAGTTATCTCTGTGTCTACAAGGAAATAGTCGTTTGTCGAAAGCCATTCCTCAACTGCTGCGGTCACGTTTTCTTTTGTAATCATTCTCTTTGTGTTATCTTTTGTTGTGTCTTAAAAGAAGAATGAGAGGCTCGCTTTTGGAGTCTCTCATTCCACTGAACGCTGCAAAGGTACGCTTTTCTGCTTAGTCACGCAAATTTTTGCAGTTTTTTTTCTGTTTTTATCTTGACGCATGTCAATATCTTGCGTTTTTTTTTGAAAAAAGTGTCGGCAGTCCTATCGTGTGCTGCATTTCCACTTATCTTTGCAAACAGAAAGAGAAAAATTTTAGGTGTTAGTATTAGGTAAAAGATTGTATTTTGGGTTTCCAAAACAAAGTGAGCCGCTCGTGATGGGTGGCTCGCTTCGTTTTTAGTGGTTATTTCACCGCTATGGCAATCTTCTTGCTTATGCCCGCTGCTGCGTCGGCAACGGTGAGTGTTGCGATGCCTGGCTTATCGGCTGTGCGCAACACCACGACGAGTTGTCCGTTGAATAGTCGCATGTGTGGCTCGACAAACGACTGCAGCGATGTGGCGTCGCCGTTGCATACAGCCTGGAAAGAGGCTGCACCCTCAACGCTGAATGTGAGTTCATCCTGGCAGTATGGCACCAGAGTTCCGTCGCTGTCTGTCATGCTGATGGTGACGAATGCCATGTCGTCGCCCGTGGCGCGATAGGCTTTGCGGTCGGCAGTTGCAGTGATTGCTGCAGGCTTTCCTGCGGTACGCTTTACGTCTTCGCCTATCTTCTCGCCTTTTTCGTTGTATGCCACGACGCGCAGTTCGCCTGGCTCATAGCGCACGTCGTTCCAGCGTAGGCGGTAGCGGTCGAGCCGTTCTGCCGGGTTCTTGCGTATGCGGCCCTGGCTCTTTCCGTTGACGAAGAGTTCAGCCTCCACACCGTCGGTGTAGCAGTAGACAGGTGTCACGAGGGCCTCGCGTGTCACCTTTCCGCGTTTGTTCTTCTGCTCTGCGCGTTCGGGCCATGTCCAGTGGGGCAGCAGATGAACGGTGTGCTGCTCTTTGTTCCACTTTGAGCGATAGAGCCAGTAGCGGTCTTTTGGCAGACCGGCCAGGTCGTAGATGCCAAAGTAACTGGAGCGTGCGGGCCAGTATTCGTCGTATGGCGTGGGCTCGCCGAGATAGTCGTAGCCCGTCCAAACGAATTCGCCAATCACCCACGGCGCGTCGTCCTGCCAGCGCCAGTCGTCGTCGGGCAGGTTAGACCATGAGCAGTATTCCACGTCGTATGAAGAGCACTGGCCGTCGGCATTTTTCAGTGCGCTTGGGTCGTAGTGCTTGTCCCACGAGGCAAACTGCGAGTTGTCGGTAGGTTTGACGGGGAACTTATATACTCCGCGCGATGACACTGTCGATGCCGTCTCTGAACCGAGGAGAAATCCCTGTGGCAGTTTCTTTATATTGCTCTCGTATTTGTGAACGCGATAGTTGAAGCCTGGCACGTCCATGGCCTGTGCGAAACCGCTCTTGAGGGCTGCGTCGGCACGGTCCATGCCCTGAGTGACGGGTCGCGACGGGTCGAGTTGGTGGCAAATCCCCTGCAGGCGGTTTACGATGTTTACGGCCTTGACATCGTTCTGCTCAGGAATTTCGTTGCCGATGCTCCACATCACGATGCTCGGATGGTTGCGGTGGTTGAGCACAAGGTTTGTAATGTCGCGGTCGCTCCATTCGCGGAAGAAGCGTGCGTATCCGTTCTTGCATTTCGGGTATATCCACATGTCGAACGACTCTGCCATAACCATCATTCCCAATGAGTCGCAGACTTCCATCTGCCATGTAGACGGCATGTTGTGAGCGGTGCGGATGGCGTCGCATCCCATTTCCTTCAGGTCGCGTATCTGGCGTATCAGAGCGGCTTTGTTGATGGCTGCTCCAAGAGGCCCGAGGTCGTGGTGGAGACAGACACCCTTCAGTTTGCGCGTGATGCCGTTCAGTTGGAAACCGTTTTCCTTGCTTACGCCGACTGTGCGTATGCCGACATTGATGGTACGTTCGTCTATAACGCGATTGTTGCGCAGCAGACGGGTGGTCAGGCGGTACAGCGTGGGGCTCTCCGGGCTCCACAGTTTTGGCTTCTTCATGTCGAGCATCGAGTGCAACTGTCCGTCGGCAGGCACATCGCTATGGCTGGCAGCCATGAAAGAGCCGCGCTGGTCGGTCAGCGTCACCTCTACGGCCAGTTTGTCGCCTGCCGTCATGCCTGCTATCTTTGTGTCGACGGTCATTGTTGCCTCTCGCTTGTCGGCACTTACGGTGCGGAAGTATGTTCCCCAGAGGTCGATGTGCGCACGCGGCGTGAGCACCAGTTTCACTGGGCGATACAGTCCGGCACCCGGATACCAGCGCGAACTCTCTTCTACGTTCTGCAGATGTACGCCGATGTCCATGCGCCCGCTTTTCAAATAAGGTGTAGCGTCTATGCGGAAAGCATTGTAGCCATAGGCCCAGTAGCCGGCCTCTTTGCCGTTGATGGTGACTCGCGGCTCTGACATGGCACCGTCGAACACGAGTTCGGCAGCCTCATAGCCTGCCGGCAGAGCAACGCTGGTGCGATACCAGCCTTCGCCTATCCACGGTAGCGAGCCTGAGCGTCCAGACTTCTCCGTTGGCACTTTCTCGCCGTTCTGTTCTATTGCCACCGTCTGCAGGTCCCACTTCTTGTCGAAAGGCCCTGCAATGGCCCAGTCGTGTGGTATCTTCACGGTCTGCCATGTGGCGTTGTCGCGCGAGAACTGCCATGTTTCGAGATTGATTTCCTGACGCGGCTGCGCCACTGAAATGAGGGGCAATATGAGTGCCGCAAAAAACAGAGTAGTGTGTTTCATCGATTTTGTTTTATTGGATTTTGCGCAAAAGTACAAAAAATATTGTTATCTTTGCCACAATTATGAAAAGATTATCTCTGACAATATTTTTTTCTGTTGCACTGATGACAGCATGTGCGCAGACGTTCTGGCTTGGTGCCGACATAAGTGGAACAACGGCGTTGGAAGCCCGTGGCGTACAGTTGCGCAACGCTGCAGGAGAGCCGCGTGAGAACACGGCGCTGATGCACGAACTCGGGCTTAATGCCGTGAGGCTGAGAGTGTGGGTAGACCCCAGCAAACACGGCAATTTCAGCAGTAAGGAGGATGTTGTCGGAATGGCGCGGCGTGCGCACGACTGGGGCATGGCTCTTATGATAGACTTCCACTATAGCGACTGGTGGGCAGACCCAGGCCAGCAGACTATACCGGAAGCATGGCGCGACATGGACTTTACCGAAATGCGCCGCGCACTTGCCAGCCATACGCGCGAAGTGCTCGAGGCTGTGCGCCTCACCGGTGCCGACGTGAAATGGGTGCAGGTGGGAAATGAGACGACGCATGGCTTCCTGTGGCCGATGGCTCGTGCTGATGAGCAGATGCAGCACTATGCCCAGTTGACCGACGACGGATATGCTGCCGTCAAGGAGATATTCCCCAAGGCCATGGTGATAGTGCATCTTGACGGAGCCTGCGACCCAAAGCGCTACGATTTTATCTTCGATGGGCTGCGACGCTACAAGTCACGCTACGACATGATCGGCCTGAGCGTCTATCCACATTGGGACATTAAGTCGAGGCTCACCAGTACGTGGCAGGAGACCGTGGAACGCGCCACGGCGAATATGAACAGGCTATGGACGAAGTACGGCAAGCCCCTGATGATAGTGGAAACGGGCACGGAGTCGAGTAAGCCAGTTGAGGGAAAGCAGATTATGGCTGCCATCATACGTGCTGCACGCCATGATACCAACGGCCACTGCCATGGCGTATTCTACTGGGCTCCTGAGGCAGAGCGCCACTATTCGCTCGGAGCGTTTAAGAACCATCGGCCGACGGCAATAATGGAGGCTTTCACCGAAGCCGCCTCAGAACGATAGTCATAAGTGTAAGAATAATATCGACACGCGTGCTGAATTTCAGCGCGCGTGTCTTCTTTTTCCGCATCTGACGTGCCGGTGAAAAAAACAGCTGTTTTAATTTTTGCCAGCGCTGTTTTAATTTTCGTAAACACTGCTTTAATTTTTGCCAGCACTGCTTTTAAAAAAATTACAGCAGCATCTGCGAAATGCTGCTGTAATTTTATCGAAACAAAAAGTTTTCTGAGTTCAGCGTATTATTCCTCGGCGGCAGTCTCCTGCTCAACAGCGGGAGCCTCTTCTGCAGCGACAGGAGCCTCAGCCTCGGGAGCAACCTCCTCGGCCTTCTTCTCCTCCACAGGAGCGTTCTCAGCAACTACCTTTACAGGAATCTCGGCGGTTACCTCCTTGTGGAAGTGAACCAGAGCAGTGAAGTCGCCCACGGTCTTAGCATCGTGCATCGTGATAATCTTGCGGTCGATGTCGTGACCCAGTTTCTTCAGTTCCTCTGCTACCTGTGCAGCACCTACAGAGCCGTAGAGTTGGCCAGTAGCACTAACCTTGGCGGCAATGCAGAGAGCAACGTCCTTGATAGCCTCGGCCTTCTTCTCGGCCTCTGCTTTCAGTGCAGCCAACTTGTGAGCCTGCTGCTTGAGGTTCTCGGCCAGTATCTTCTTTGCTGAAGGCGAAGCGATAACGCCCTTGCCCTGAGGTATCAGATAGTTGCGGCCGTAGCCCGACTTAACGTTTACGATATCGTTCTTAAATCCCAGACCGATAATATCTTCTTTCAGTATTATTTCCATAATCTTATAAGTTTTTGAGTTTTTTGGTTTTTGAGTTCTTGAGTTATTAGTTTCTTATAAACTTATAAACTTACAAACTCACAAACTTACATTTTACTTCATCATGTCTGTTACGTAAGGCAGCAGAGCGATCTGGCGAGCACGCTTAACGGCCTGAGCCACGCGGCGCTGATATTTCAGAGAAGTACCAGTGATGCGGCGAGGCAGAATCTTGCCCTGCTCGTTGAGGAACTTCTTCAAGAATTCGGGATCCTTGTAGTCAATGTATTTGATTCCGTTCTTCTTGAATCGGCAATACTTTTTTCTCTTGGTGTCCACAGTGGGCGGAGTCAAGTATCTGATTTCTGATTTATCTACTGCCATGGTTCAGTCCTCCTTCTTGTTTCTTAATTTTTCACGTTTTTCGGCATAGGCGGCAGCGTTCTTGTCCATCTTTACCGTAATAAAGCGGATAACGCGCTCATTGCGGCGGAAGTCCACCTCCAGCGGTTCAATCACCGTCGGTTCGGCCTTAAAGCCCATTACTACATAGAATCCGCTGGATTTTTTCTCAATGTTGTAAGCCAGCTTCCTCATTCCCCAATTCTCTTCATAGAGAATCTCGGCACCGCGTTCCGTCAGGAACTTGCGGTACTTCTCAACCGCTTCCTTCATCTGATCATCAGATAAAACGGGAGTTAAAATGAAAACGGTTTCGTACTGATTCATACTTTACTCTGGTTTTGTTAATAATAAAAAAGTTGTTCACAAAAATTTTTGCGGGTGCAAATTTCGTCTTTTTTTCCCATTCAACCAAGTTTTTCCGCTAAAAAATACAAAATTTCGCTTCTTGAA
>CALFIY010000060.1 GCA_937877595.1 uncultured Prevotella sp. | reverse complement strand
GGCAAGTTCGAAGGCCTGGATTGTGAGATAAGTAGCGAGTACGGATCTCACGCTTTTTTTATTTATGTAGCATTCCGTTATTATTAACTTTCTTGCAGGAGGTCGCAAGAGCAGAGGACTGTTGTTCTGCCGGGGGAAATGCATAGAGACCTGCTAGTATGGAAGACGTAAGTCCATGTTGTTCCGTTTTAATGGAACAGCAATGGGCTCTGTTTGCATGCAAGGTTACGAAAGAAAATAAAAAAAGAGTGCCATGTCAGGAAGTGTTTATTTTAAGTCAGGGCAAGCCTTGGTGAAGAGTAAAGTTCCCACATCTAATGCGTGGCATAATGATGAATAACAACATAAAGAACTGGCTAATTCTGGGAACTGTATGCCAAAAACTTACAATTATGAAAATCAAGTTTTTATTGATGGCAGCATTTGTTCTGCCTTGCGCGATGTTCACGGCATGCGGTGGTGGTGATGACGACGACCCGTTAAAGATTGATGTTGACAGTCCGTCAAAGCCTATCACCACTAATATCGATGCTGAGAAATACATTGATGCATCATATTCTCCTACGGAGTCGGAAATTCAGAAGGTTTGGACTGGAGAATATGAGGGTTGGGACAACAATCAACAGAAGAACACTAAAATCAAGCGCCTGCTCACTCTCAATCCTAACAGGACATATACCAATATTATTCAAGGAGTTTTGGTAGAATCAGGCAAATCTGAATATGTAGATTTTGAGAAAGAGGCCGGAACATATTCATACAGCACGCGTACAAACACCATTACTTACTCTGTGTCCACAGACTCTATCTTGGACTATGGCAATCAGAAGTTTAACGGTTATCGTGGCAAGAAGTTCTATGACCACACTGAGGGCAATTACACCGAGAAAGTTCAATTCTCTACGATGAAAGATAATCAGCGCAGTTGGATAACCCGTGACACATATCTTCAGTCACTCACCGACAAAACACTAAACATAGCATTTATGATGTATATCAAGGTGGATAAGCAGGACAGGAAATGACATATAATCATAATTCTTTTCTTGAAATGCTCTATCAAGAGAATTACCCGGACGAGGTGCTCAGAGATGCTCTTCTTGCCCGCGGTGAGGCTCAAGAATTGCTGTTTGCCCTGGCTCAGGAAAGGAGGTTGAAATTCTTTCCTGAGAACAGGGCACAGGTTCGCAGCGTGATAGAGATTTCAAATGTCTGTCGCCAGAAGTGCAACTATTGTGCTATAGGCGGGAAAGACCAGTCGCTCAACTACACACTAAGTGCCAATGTGATGGTGGCCCTTATGAATCATTTGACAGAGCAAGGGCGTCAGACAATTCTTCTTCAGTCTGGTGAAAACATAAACGAGGAGTTTATATCAGAGGTCGTTGATGCGGTAGGTAGGATAAAGAGAGAACACCCTGATTTACGCATTATTCTCTGTTGCGGTAACTTGTCTCGTGAGCAGTATCGCGAACTGCGTCGTGCCGGTGCTCAAGACTATATTCTGAAATTTGAAGCCTCCAATCCCGTTTTGTTTGCACGTTGTAAGCCTAACGATACTTTAGATAATCGCCTTCACTGCATAGAAATGCTTCACGAGGAAGGTTTCCGAATAGGTTCTGGAAATATTGTAGGACTCCCTGGACAGAATGTTGACGACCTGGTTTCCGACCTGCAACTGGCACATAAGTTGCCCCTTAGCATGAACAGCACCACCATCTTTGTTCCAGCAGAAAACACGCCCTATGCCAACGAACCGGCAGGCGATCCGCACCTCACACTTAATATGATGGCTTTGCTACGCATTATGAATCCACATCGTTTGATGCCTACTACCAGTTCGTTAGAGAAGATGATTCCCGACGGACAATACCTTGGTCTCTTAGCAGGAGCCAATACCGTAACTATCCACGATGGCACGCCGCCTGAATTGGAGAAGCATTTTCCCATCTATTCTGCCAAGCGCATCCGTCCTCAGATAGACCACTTCCGTGATATTCTGACCAGGGCGAATATGAACACAGACAATATCATGTAAAAACAAAAATATACAGAAGTGAGATAATATGGCACGCGACTATATTTCATTATCTACTCCTCGTTGGGAGGAGTTTCAAGAGTTCCAGCGACTGGGGCTTATTCCTATGCATGGCGACTTTTCTCCAGCCGGTGTACATTATCCTCCCATCACTAACTATCCACCTTTACCGCCAGAAGAGATATACCGCGACTTCCACGAAATCGTGCCCGGAGAGTTTGATGTATATGTACACATCCCCTTTTGCCATCGCCGTTGTCTGTTCTGCCATTATCCTTCACATTATCATTGTGGTGACGATGAAAAAAACATCTATCTTGACCATCTGGAGAAAGAGATGCAAAACTGGCTTGCTTTCCGAGGCATGAACCAGATAAAGAGTCGTACCATATTGATGGGAGGTGGTACTCCCACAGATTTAAATCCAAAGCAGTTAGAACGTTTTCTAACTTTCTTTACAAAATATGTTGACATCAGTAAATGTCCCCAATTCAACTGGGATGTTGACCCCTCAACATTGGTAGGAGAAGAAGGGCTGGAACGTCTGCGCATCATAAAGGACTTTAAGGGCGACCGCCTTACAATAGGTATTCAGTCGCTCAACGATGATGTGTTGAAAAAGATGAACCGCTCTCACGATGCTGCCACAGCCAAGGAGTCGATAGAAAACAGTCTGAAAATGGGCTTTAAGGTGAATATCGAATTCATCTTCGGCCATCCTGGTGAGACACTTCAGAACTGGATTGACGTTTTGGAGGAGGCTTGCACATTGGGCACAGACGAGATACAACTCTATCGTCTGAAGATAGAGCCCTACGGCGACCAAGAAGGCACAATAAAGAAATTCTCGGGCTATCATCCCGATGAACTAATCTCCGTTGAAGATACCATTCGCATGAAAGAGATGAGCGTATTGATACTTGAAGACCACGACTACCATGAGAACCTGCGCCGCGTGTTCACCAAGAAGAAGAACGACATATCGCTGTATGCATACAATCAGTGCTGCCGTTTGAGGGATGAGGTAGGTTTCGGTCTTTCTGCCTTCAGTAGCCTGAATGACCGCTTTATGATTAACACCCCCGACTTTAAAGAGTATTACCGTAGGACGGATGCCGGTATGATAGCCGCCAACCGTTGTCTGCGTCGCAATGCCGACCAGCAGATGCGCTGGAGCATCATACTGCCCTTGAAGAATTACTTCATCGACAAAAAACTGTTTCGTGAGCGTAACAATGGCGTTGCCCTTGAGACGGTGTTCCAGCCCCAGTTTGCATTGCTCAAGGAATACGGCTTAGCCGTAGAAGACAACAAGAAAGTCCAATTAACTGAGAGAGGTGCCTTTTATTCCGACGAACTTGTACATCTGTTCTATGAGCCACAGCACCAGTCGTTCCCCATTACCGACTTCATGGAGGGCCGGCTCAATCCATATAACCAATAATTGTCTCATCGTTTCAAACAAACACATGATTTCACGTTCATTCATATTGTTATTAATGATAGTTAGTTTTTCTTTCATAAACTGCTTACCTATGAAGGCGCAATATGAAATTCTCTTAAAAGATGCTTCATCGCTGGTGCGTGTGGGTATGAACCCACACCCCATCGATGACAACGACACCATCGTGGCCTACACCCTGATGAGCGCCATCGACCATGAAGAGCCAGATTCTATCAGATATGTCCGGGATATCTATCAACAAAAAGCAGATAATGACCTTATGAAGGAAAAATCATGGGGTGCTCTTTCCTATATTCTCAATCGAATGATGCAAGAACGTGAGGGGAATACTGTGGAACATAAAGATATTCTTACCGAAGACCTTTATCATTATTTCACCGCTGACGGATGCAAGGAACTGAAGAACTATCTTGTATTAAAATATGAGTTGAACAACTATCATCCTCGCTCAGTAAAAGAGTATATCGCGCAACGTACATACTACGAAGACCTGCTCATGTTCAACGATCCAACCCGCGGCAACTGGGATAAGACCGATGCCGTGATGTCTGCCATGCCCATAAAGAAAGGATGTAAAGTCGTTGATATGGGTTGTGGCTTCGGATACAACACGCTTCGGCTACTCAACCTCGTAGGAGAGACGGGCTTTGTCTATGCCACCGACACAGAGCGGCCATATGCAGAATATGTTGGAAATATCATGGCCAAGAATGGTTACAAGAACTTGAAGGCCATTCACTCACAAAGTAATAATTTGGGAGTCGATGATCAAGTGGACTGCATTCTGATGAGTTCCCTATACCATATTATATATACATGGTCGCGTGAAGACGAGCGGAAAGCGATGCTCACCTCTATTAAAGAGCATTTGAAGCCATACGGCTATATTGTCATTGTAGACAATCTGAACCGCCATGGCGAAGAGTTAAACAACTGTCACGTAGACCCACGACTCATACAGGCACAGTTAGGCTACTGGGGATTCAAGACCATCGCACTGAAGTACCTGAGTGAGCAGCGCTATATGCTTATCCTACAGCAAAACAACAATTACACACCATCGGCCAAAGTCAAAGCAAAGAAAGGACATAAAGTGCTGAACGTCAAAAATCAGAAGTCGGTGGTACATATTGGCAGTCTTGACTCCTACGACATAACTGACAGGGGCATTGACGCTGCCAACTATGTATACGACTTCATGGGCGGCGGTGACCGATCCCTTGCAGAAATTGCTATCAAGAAATACGAAGAAATTATTCCTACCGAGAACTTCGGAGGAGAATATTCTGCATTGCAATGGCTCTGTGAGGCCAAGATTGCGTCGGAGGCAGAACGGGAGGAGATGCTGAAAGACCCGTTGAACAATAGTTTCTATCACTACTTGACGGATGACGGTTGCCGTGTGCTACGCTACTACCTGTTGCACAAATACAAGTTGGGCAACGACTCCATCCGTATGCTCTCCGACTCACTATTGGAGAAAACGGGAGAGGTCGGTCGTACGCACCGTTCATACCTTGAAGATTACATCTTGGCTTTAAATCCGAAACGCCCTTCATGGGAGAATACTCCTGTTATCTTGAGCCATCTGGGCAATCTCCAAGGCAAAACGATTGCAGACATAGGTTCCGGTTCAGGCTTCTTCACCTACAGGTTCTCCAATTTGGTGGGTAACAGTGGCAAAGTGTATGCTTTAGAATTGAAAGACGAGCATATTGACCGTCTGACATCTTTCCTCAGCGAAGCCAAAATAAAGAACGTAGATATTATCAAGGGTAAAGAAGAAGTCCTGGAACTCCCCAAGCAAGTTGACATGATGTTCATGTGTTCCCTTTACCATATCATGTATGGAGTTGTCTCCGACAGCGCCCGTGACACCTACCTTAAATCGCTCGTAAAATGTTTGAAACCAAATGGAGAGTTGGTCATTGTCGACAATGGTCCGGTCAATGACGATACTCTTCCTTACCATGGCCCTTATATATCACGTGAGTTGATAGAATACCAGTTGTCGTTCTATGGTTTCGAACTGACAGACTTTGTTCAGGTGATACCACAAAGATACATGCTGAAATTCAAGTTAAACTCCAAACACTAAATCATATTGGCCATGGCAGAATGGATAGGTATTATAGCAGCATTAGGGTCGGCAGCATCTTGGGCATTTGCCACTGTCGTCTTCGACCGTCTTGGGAAAGTCATCCCTGCCGCAGGCATGACCTTCTTCAAAGGATTGTTCAGCATAGTTCTGATGCTAATACTCATATTCTGTACTGGAGGTTTCGATTCGCTAAGCCTGCATGATTTCTTTTTCTTGGCTTTAAGTGGAATTATCGGAATATCAATTGGCGACACGCTATTCTTCCGTTCTCTACAGGACTTAGGAGCAAAGGTACAGGTGCTGTATTTCATGCTTGGACAGGTCGTAACCATGCTGCTTTCGTTCCTGCTGTTGGGAGAACTGCTGACCGTCAGAGAGTATATTGGAGCCACTGTTCTGCTCTGCGGCATCATCATTGTTACCATTGGGAAGCAGGAAGATCACCCTAATAAACTTCGTGGCATCTTTGGAGGCTTCGCCTCTATTCTCTGCTTCTCAATATCGTCTATTTTGGTAAAGGTGTCAATTGCTGATGTCGGCGTACCTACCGCAACATTCTGGCGTATGCTGTTCAGCACAATGTCAGTCATGTTTATCGGATTCACATCCAAACGCATTGTCACTTGGTACACTCCTCTCAGACAGGTTAGGACTCTGCTGCTCTTCCTGCTGAATGTTGTGGTTATCACCTACGGCGGTTTTCTGCTTTCCATGCTGGCCATAAAACATATCACCGTGTCGCTCGCCTCTGTGCTTAGTGCCACAGAGCCCGTATTTGTACTGCTCCTTGCTTTCATTATTAACAAGGAACGAGTCACTAAACGCGAATTGGTGGGAGCAGCCATCACCATTTCCGGACTACTTGTAATTATTCTAAATGAATAACAAGCCATGAAAAGATATTTACATACTGTACTGGCTGTGGCCTGTATGCTGATATGTGTGCAGAATGTCCACGCACAGCACTGCCAAGTCAGCGGTGTCGTGACCGACAAGGAGAGCCACGCACCCATAGTCAATGCCAGTATTGTATATTTGCTTGATGGGAAAAAATCTGTGTATACAACAAACGCGAAAGGACAATTCTCGTTCAGCCTTCCTCAAGGGAGGAATATCACCATCAAGTTGACCCACATAGGATATAAACCCATTTCAAAACTCGTTGTTGCTAATAAAAAGCAAATATCACTCAAACTAGAACTTACTTCGGAGTCGTCGATGCTTGAAGAGATTGTCATTAAGCGCAAGATACCTCTTGCCACCATGCGTGGCGATACCACCGTCTACAAGGCAGACGACTATAAAGTGAATACCGATGCAACGGCATACGACCTTATCTCGCAGAAACTTCCCGGTGTCGGCTTGAAGGATGGAAAACTGGAAGCACACGGAGAGCAAGTCAAGGTTGTCGAGATTGACGGACGTGAGTACTTCAAGGACGATATTGCGATGGCTTTGAAAAACCTACCGGCAAATATCATCAACGAGATACAGGTGTACGACCAACTATCAGACTATGCTAAACTGACAGGATTTGATGACGGCAACACAAAGAAAGCCATTAATATCACTACTAAACGTGGAACGTCCAAAAGCATGTTTGGCAAAGCCACGGCTGGATATGGAATAGACAATGTATATAAATTATACGGGATGTACAACCTCTTCGACAACGATATTCGCTGGTCGGTATTCACACAGTGGAATAATATCAATGAGCAGAATTTCTCTATGATTGACCTGCTCAGCACCACTGGTACCGCGTCAAGCAGTGCGCCAGGCCAGTCGCCCTACAGCAAGGGCGGAGCAGACAGCGGTTTCCATCCCACCTCATCCGATGACATATCTTCAATGATGGTAGACGTCAGTGATTATGGCGTAACAACATCAAAAGCCATCGGCACCAACTATTCTGATGAATGGGCAGGACAGAAGATGAAATTCTCAGGACACTATCTGTTCAATAGTTCAGATAATTATACCGACTATCACATCTTCGACAAATATTTCGGAGAAACGGCAAGCAACAATCTTCAGGACATGAAGATCAACAACGACAACCTGAACCATCGTTTCAATTCAAAGTACGAATATCAAATAAGCAAAAACGACTATCTGATGCTGCGCCCAGCCATAGCATATCAGAGCAAGCAGGAAATGGCCGAACTGACCGACTGGACTGTGGCAAAGACAGACACGTCATTGCTGCTCAACCAAGACACATATACAGACCAATACGTATTCAGTACGTCGGGAGAAGCAATGTATATACATAAATTTGACTCTTTGGGACGAGCATTGACAGCGGATGCCAGAATCTCTTACATGCACACCCACGAAGACATAAGCATGGAGTTTGCCAATGTGCAGACGTTCGAATCGGCACATCAGAGCACGATGGCAAAAAACACTCAGGAGACATATACGTATATGCTTTCATACATCCATCCTTTCAACAAGAATCATAGGTTGAAATTAGACGCTGGGTGGAATAAGACTTACGGACTGATGCGCCGTAAGACAGAAATGATGGCAAATGGAGCGACAGAATTTTCCGTCGACACCTTATTGAGTGGGTCTACATGGTCGAATTTCGGAGGAATTCTATTGAATGTCTCCTACCTGATGAATTATAAGAAGGCAAGTCTTGTTGCAGGTACGGAATATCAAATGTATGATTTGTACAATGCCAACGACATGTACTATTTCAAACGCAGTTACAAGACTTTCTTCCCATACGCCATCATGCGATATAAGATGAATCGCGGACAGTTGCTTGTCCAATACAAAGCCTCTCACAAATATCCTGGACTGGCACAAGTCCACGATGCTATCAATAACTCAAATGCTGTGATGGCTATCAGGGGAAGCATCAAGTTGGAACCGGCATACCAGCACAATCTGATGGCACGACTGGTACTGCCTATTTCAAAAAACGGCTCTGTCTTTGTGTTTTTCGTAAATATGGAACAAGCCGACAACTACATTGGCTCTCTGCGCTCTCTTGCCAGCGAGAGTTTTCAGGAGGAAGGCGAACGTCGCAACACCGAGATATTGTCATACAAGAACACCGACGGCTACTTCAGTTGGAGTTCCTTACTGGCTTACGGCGTTCCCTGGAAAGCCATAAGTTCAAACATCAACCTTTCGGCAATGGTGAAGTACACAAAAGTACCTGGCTATTGGGACAACAACAAACAATTTACCAACGCATGGAACTGGAGCGGCAATCTCACAGTAGGTAGCAATATAAGCGAGAATGTAGATTTCGTGCTTGATGTCAACGGGAAATACAATAGCAGCAAAAACCTCACCTTTAATGACATGGATATTCATTATTGGTCTCTGTCATACGGCGGACAACTAAACTGGCAATTCCTACCGGCCTTGAAAGCCATTCTGGAATGCGGCCGTACCAACTATTTTGGTTCTGGCACATCACGATTCAATGCCGTAATCAGCAATGCCGCATTGGCATATAAGTTTTTAAAAGGGCGCAAGGGCGAACTTCGTTTCTCAATAAACGACATCTTCAACCAGGACAACAGTTTCTATCAGACGACAACAGAACTTTACAGACGCGAAATGACCACAAACATCTTGGGACGTTATGCCATGCTATCATTTACTTACAACTTAAATACGAACAGATGAGGGTACGTGCTCTTAAATACTTTATAGTTATGCTGCTGTGGCCGGCTCATCAAATGGTGGCCCAAGGTAAGGACTCATTGGCAGCATTCATTGACAAGAATCCGGATGCCGTAGATTATGATGTGATTTACGAAGGCACCAAACTCAATCTTTCTTCCGATACCTGCGACTTGCTTGTAAATCTCTCGGTGGCCCACCCTGCCTTACAGATGCGCTTTCTGATGCAGAGAGTGGCTCTTTATATAGACCCGTCGGGGAAAAGGAGAAAGAAATACGAGATAGTTCTGCCATCCGCTATTGATGTAAAGGAAGAACTTGAGACCGTCTCTCGCCCCAATTCAGAGAACGAACAAGACAAAAGGCCAGACATACGCCCGCTTATTGCCGCACTCAACAGGAAAGGAGCAGTGTTTCGTCACAGTGGCAGCCCATCGATATTGGGCTATCAGCGATTTCATATTGAGATTGACCAGAAGACCGACTTGCTCAATTACTACGTGCTGATACCCAAAGACGTACTGATGCAGGACAAGAAGTTGTCAGACAAATGGACTTTTGGCATTTTCTCAATCAACGACTTCTCCAACATGCCGCCACCTGAGCAGGAAGGCGATGGCGGAATGATACCACCCCCCGTGGAAGGAGAAAATCAGCAAGACATTCAGGAACTGATGCAGTCTGACATACGCTTGTGGGTTAAGTTTTCAATTGACGACGTAAACAATGCAAATTTGAAGGAATGAAAAACGTTAGGTTCTTTATACTGACAATGTGCTTACAGGCATCTGTCTTGTTGCTGGCTCAGCCTTCTGTGTCCGACTCTTTAGAAGTCGGGGCTTTGCAGAAAGGCGACAGCCTTACACTTCAAGTGACAGTTTATCGGATAGAGACCCAACTCGCCTTTCTTATGCAGGGAGTTAGCATCGCCATCCTCCAGCCCGACACGCTGACAATGTCTTTTCCCTCGGCTGATATGGTCAGAGACAAGGTAAGGAGACATCCCAACGAAGTGAAGGCAGTACTGGAAAAGCAGCGAAAGCAGCAGTTGGGTCGAGACAAAGATAATCATGTAGTACGCCCTGACGTGCAACCTCTTGTTGCAGCACTGAACGATACTACTGCTTTCATTTATTACAATAACAGCAAGGTTGCTACCCGTGGTTACAAAATAGAGGTGAACCGCAAGGACGCTATCATGGTTTTCTCCTTCAAATTACATAAGAATTGTATTACCACCAATGATGGACTTATCTGTATTTCTATATTCTCTGCGCCTTCCAGCATGTCAGACCGCGCGGAATTCTCTGGTGAAAGGCTTAGTAACGACATTTCGCCTCTTCCCAACGGATTAGGAGAAGGTCTTCGTAAAGAAGATGTCCCTAAAAGGATATTCAAGAAACGTGTTATAGTGAAGATTTATGAAGAATAAGCATTATATAATATTCGACTTGGACGGAACATTGGTAGACTCATTCCCAACAGTTGTCAGTGCCTGTAAGCATGTTTTTGAAAACCATGCTCCACAAGCAATGCCAGATGATAAGTTTTTGTGCAATACCGTTTCAAAGATATAGAACAGATGTTCGAAGATCTTGCTGCTCTGGCAGATATCACCACCGAAGGGTTTAGGAGAATATATGATGATTGCTATGCTCACGACTATATTAACGGGTCTTCGATTATCAAACGGCAATATGACATACTGAAGGCATCGAAAGCCAAGGGAATAGGAATAATTGTCATAACAAATAAAAAGCAAGAAATAGCAGAGGAGGTCTGCCTTAAAATGTTTGGTGAAAAAATGATAGACATTGTAATAGGAAGGAAAGACGCGCAGCCAATCAAGCCGAAGCCTATAATAACCGAAAGGATTGGAGAGTTTGGGATAGACCCAAAGCATTGTTTAGGATATTACGGCGATTCTATTACTGATATGCAGACGGCAAGACTTTTGAAAGTTAAGTTTTATAAATGTTAATACAAGTTTAATCCAAAAACAAAATTATGAAAAAATTAAAGTTTTTCCTGATGATGCTGATGATGACATGTTTATCTGCAGCAACGATGATTTCCTGTGGCAGTGACGATGACGACCCCTTTATTACACCGATAAACAGCGGCAATCAGGGTGGCAGCGGCGGCCAAGGTGGCGGTAGCGGTCAAAGCAATTCACAATGCTTCACAGAGCCGACAAGTATTTTGCAGTTGACTGACGGATTTGCGTTTAGAATGAATTTCGGCTCTGAGACACAGTATTTCTACTGGCATGTCTACTCACAGACCAACTACAACAGGAAGAGTGAGCAGGAGATAATATCGGAGATGACAAGTGATGCCAGCCAACGCATAACTCCCAGAAACGACATGGTGTTTTCCTTTTATAACGCATCAGCATATACTCAATATGTCATAGTGACTATTAGTTACAATAATAACCAGATGGGCGAATTAGTTGCAACTCCTGTTACGACAAAGTCCACTTCTAATCAGCCTTATGCATCACTTTACAGCAGTGCAGCAAACGAAAATGTTGATAATAATGGTATTTACAAATATAATGACAACTATTATTTCTGCTGGTATGCCGAAAAGAACGCCTACTGCAAAGAGTATTACACATACGCAGCAGCAGGAAACAGCAAATTTTCTACATTTAACTGGATGGAAAGTGGAAACCATGCAAAGATAGCATTTTACATTTGGCAGGAAATACAACGGGACGGGGCTGACCACAGCACTTCAATAAACGAGATGCAGATGGGAAGAGAATATTTCTATGCCAAGCAGTTTAATAATGACTGGACATATCTGCAATGCGCCTATGGCTCTGACAAATACTGCCAGGTCATAACCTGGGGTACAAATGCCAATGACGAGTTGTCGGGTGTTATCAACATACTTTATTGGGACGACATCTCGTATTCAAGTGCTTCGAGAGCGATAAAGCACGTTACTAAACACGACAATGGTGAAGGTATAAAAGAGGTCTTTTCAATGAAAGACTTTGACGATATTCAACTTGTCAGAATAAACAACTGAAAAAAATATGGGGTTTCGGGGCGGTGCTTCTTCGATTATACCGCCCCGCCCTTCTTCTTACGCTATGAAAAAAGTATTCTATATTTTATTAGCCACGTTGTTAACAGCGTGCAGTTCTTCGGACGATGATTACGCCAGCATCATCCCTGTCATGACTCCCGTCATAGAGCAGCCGGAAATCGCACCTTATAGTTGTGATATCACGTCTAAGGGTATTGAGGTGGTTTATACAGTTAAAGGGGCCACCAAGGTTAATGTTCTTTACAAAGAGCAGTTGGACGAGAACTGGACAACGGCAGAAAGTATAACCAACGGACAGAAAATGACCGTGAGGCTGACAAATCTCCAGCAGAATCATTACTATTACATTTTCGCCACTGCCCTGAATGAAGCAGGACAATCTGCTACTGACAACTTTATGGTAAAATACGACTACAACTCGGCAAGAGACACATATTACACACAGCCATTCCTGCAATGGGGCACTAATATTTCCAACGTAAAGACAGCACTGGCGGATAAGGGCAGTGTGCTAACATCGGAAACAGTAGATAACGGCGAAACCCATCTTGTCTATCGTTTTGTGTACAAAGAATTGTGGTCAGAGTACATCTTTGACAGCGAGAACCATTTGAAAGAGGTTCTGGTCTGTTTTGACAAAAATAGGGTTATGGCAGAAGAATTAAGGAAATATATCGGCCTTGCCTTCGGCTATCTTGCCACTGGCAACATACACATCAGCGTTGGTGGGGTGGAAACTGTTGGAACCTTGTTTAAAACAGCGGAGGGAACATCCTACTCTTTCGTTTACGAAACAAATGAACATGTCATTGTTGACTACGTCAGTACATCAGGTATTGATATTACTGAAACACAATATAAATAATATGGAAACGCACTCCTATCTGCATTGCATCCTCTATGTCGTTTTTGCATCATTCACTTGCTGTGTCATCTCTTCGTGTATAAAAGATTCTGACGACGATGACATTACCCAATTGCCTCATATAATATACCCTACGCCAGTGCCTGGAGATTCTACAGACTATGTCGTTGACTCCACCTTTGCTACCACCAAAGACTTCCTTACGGGAAACTGGATGGCACAGTATACTGGCTTCGATCCCATGCAGGGTGCAAACAGTGCCATAAGACGCCATGTAAGTTTTTCTGCTGACGGATCCTATGACAGCCACGTGCAAGGTGTCAACGGAATACAGCAGGACAGCAGTGTTGTATATCGGGAGTTTGAACATGAACACGGAACATACTCGTTTGATGTGGATAAGCAATTGATGACATATCATGTGGAATACGACTCTATACTGAATTTCTTTACCGACAGGCTTGAGTACAATGCCGGAAAGGTTGTGCAGGGAGTGGGTATTATGAAGGAATATGACGAGGAGATAAGATTCTCTCTTGAAAAAGAAGGAAAGAGAGACTGGATACGTATTGACGACAATTTGAGGCAGACTGCCAATCACTCAAGCAAAGTGATATACATAATGAGGAAGCAGTAACTATGTTGAAACGCTCACGTAAAGGTGCTTGGGGGGCAATTGTCCTATTGCTTTTCGCAACACAAGTCAGCGGACAGGTACTATCGCACGGTGTCTGGGAGCAGAAGAACCAAGTGTCATTAAAGATGTCGCAACTGTTCTACGAACTTAATGTCGGTGTAAACGTATGTCCACAAAGGAAATCTGCTGACTTCGTCTATATTGCCTTCGGCTATGGCAAGCCGACAAGGAAAAATGCCTGGCGGAAATTCCTGCCAGAAAAGGATATGCCCGAAACTCTCACCGATCAGCAACGGGAAATATTCAGCAAAAGCGGCATGAACGACTTGTACAGTGGAAAGATTGGCATTGGTTGGAACCATTGGTTCAATCACATCATTGGCTTTTACCTTCAGACCGGTTGGGGATTTATTGCCGACTTGTCGTCCGGAGACGATTTGCCAGACGACATTATTTCCAAACTGGACGACGCTGAGCAGAAAGGTACTTTCATTTACAACACCGTTCCAGTGGAGACAGGACTTACCATGAACTTGTGGAAGCACTGCAACATCCAAGGCGGTGTGACCTATATGTGGAAAGAAATACCCTTGTTGACTATCGGTGTAGGATATACATTCTGATGACATGAGAAAAAGAAAATGTTGTAAGCGTACGGTGACAAGGGGTGTCTTCTTGCTTTTTGTCGCATTGTTGTGCACATCGGCCACGCTGGCAGGAGACAAGTTAAAGCCATACAAGGGTTATACTGGTACCGTTCATCAGTTTGGTTTTGTCGGTGGCATATACAATACTGCCAACCCCAACTTCTCTACCGACGACCAGACACAGACCTATCATGACTACGGCGTTGGAGTCTCTTATACTATGCATGATTACATAACCAGGCAGTTCACCTTCGACCTGATGACCACCGTTACGGCTATCACGGCAAAGTCGCTTGAAGCAAAGTACTACAACGAAAACAAACAGAAAATCATTTGGCCCGTAGACTGCCGCTTCTATCTCGGGCCGTCGGAAGACTTTCAAGTATATATTGGCACTGGATTGCAATGGAACATGCTACAAAAAACGACAGGCGAATATGACATCATCTCAGGGACTGCTCCGAAAAAGACAATTCATCAACTTAGTGGGAACACTGCCGTCGGACTGAATTTCTTCGGCCCTCAGAACTATATGTTCCATATCAACATCGGTGCTAAATTCCACTATCCTATTTCCGATAATGACGACACAGAGACAGTTGGCAGTCTTGTTGATTTAACCAAAGACCGCAGTTGTATAATCCTCTCAGGAGGCATCACTATAGACGTTGATCGAAAGAAGAATGCCTGCGTGATGCTTAACTACGAATATCCCCTTGGTTCGCCAAAGTCACGGTATCAAGGCGGCAGCGGAAGTTTCTGGAACAGAACTCAGACCATTTCGCTTGGACTTATGTTTCAACTCGGGGGAACACGTACAAGATAAACTTCTTTCAGCATTGCATCCCCCAGCCAAGCGATGAATGAAAATAAAACGGCAGTGGCGCGACCGAATGGGGGGCGCTGTTGATTGACAAATATCAAGAAAGAGGAGGGAAATGGAAGGTTTTTCGCTTCGGCAATGCTGTGAAAGCGTGGAAGTTGCTATGTTTGCAACGTGTTTTTCATAGTATTAGATTTAAGGTTAACAAAAGATTTGGAACTCAGCGGAGTTCCATTTTTTTTGCTATCCCTGCAAAGGTGAAGAAAAACAGCGTGCCGACGAAGAGTCCTGCCAAGGCGTCAATGGCATAATGGGCCTGGATATACACCGTTGAAAGGAAGAGCAGCAGCGAGAAGGGGAGTATCGCCCAGAAGAGCCAACGGCTCCTGCTGTACCAAGCCTGCCACAACAGCACTACAGTGATGCCCACATGACTGCTGGGGAATGCCGCCGTAGGTCGTTCGCCTGCCGTATGAGCGGCAATGACCGTCTTATAGAAGATGCCGTCGCTCCAGCCCGGCAGCGCGAGTGGCTCCGTGTGATTATGAAACCACGTGCCGACATTGGGAAATACGCCCTGCACGATGTTGTCCACTCCGGCAGCGAGATAGTAATACTGCGGTCCTGCCACAGGCACGAGTATGAAGATGACGTAGAAGGCAAAGAACGACGCCGTTATGGTGAACGCCACGGTCTGCAGGCGCTGGTATCTGAAGAAAAAATAGTAGAGGCACACCACCAGTATCAGTGCGAAGTACGACGAATAGCCAAGATGCATCAGTTCGGAAAACACCGGACTGCTTATCTTCTCGGCAAAGAGCAGTGCCGGCTGACATCCGAAGATGTTCTGCTCGGCTGCTGCGAAAACATGGTCGAGATTGGGCAGCAGCAGATTGAAGTCGTAGGTCTCGGGATACCATTTGGAGAGCCACACCATCTGCAGCACGATGCGCGCTATTATCCCCAGTCGGCACGAATGCCATCTGTAGAGAGCCCACAGCAGCGCTGTAGCCACTGCCAGTTGTGCCCGCATCAGCAGCATCTGCCATGGTGCGGCAAAGGAGTCCCACCGGAGTAGCAGTAGCAGTGTAGTGCATACGGCATAGGCAAGCACCACCGTCTCCATCGGCATGAGCCAGCGATAGAGAGGTTCTTCGCGCTTTACGAGTTGTGATATATGTCTTGAAATGAAATTGTCCATCACGGTAGCAATTTTATTAATTCTTCACTTTAGCCATCCCTGCCCGACATACCATTCCACGCTTCTCCTGACACCCTCGCCGAGTGTCACCTCTGGCTGATAGCCCAGTTCCTGGCATGCCGTCGATATGTCGCAGCGCCAGTTGCGCTGGCGCAGGATGTTGAACTTGTCGTTGTTGAGCGCTGTCACCTTATGCGTCAGTCTGCCAACGTATTCGCCACACGCTGTGACGAGTCGCAGCACCCATATAGGTGCCGTGATGCGCATGCACCAAGGACTGCCGAGTTCAGTACGTACCAACTGGCTATAGTCTTTCGACGTGTATACACATCCGTCGCTCAGGAAATAGGCCTTGCCATTGACACCATGGTCGAAGGCAAGGAACACAGCCTGCACAACGTCCGTCACATAGACAAACGTGATGTCCTGTCGCTTATATCCCACGGCAAAATCCACATGCTGGCTAATACTCTTCACCTGCATGAAATAGTCACGCTCGCGCGGGCCGTAAACTCCCGTTGGCCGCAGCACTATGTACGGCATCCGTCCGGCATTGGCGGCCAGCCACTGCTCTGCCGCCAGTTTGCTGTGCCCATAGGCCGTGTTAGGCTGTGGCGTATCGGTGTCGAGGATTTCGCTGTATGGCTGTTCTTCGCGTATGGCACCCATCACGCTCAGACTACTGATGTATACAAAGCGCTTCAGCGGCATGTCCAACTGCCGAAGAGCCTCCACAAGATGTTCTGTGCCCTCGCAGTTGATACGCATGAAGTCGCTCCTGTCGAGACATTTCGTCACGCCGGCGGCATGCACCACATACTGGAAGTTGTGACTCTGCAGTTGACTGACGAGGGCTTCAGTAGACGAGAAGTCGAGTTCGATAAAGTTGATGCGGCTGTCGGAAAGATAGGCCTTCGAACTGGAGCGTCGCACGGCAGCCCACGTTTCGTAGCCGCGACGCAATGCCTCCTCGACAATAAAGGAGCCGATAAAGCCACTGGCTCCCGTGACAAGAATTTTTTCTTTCATATTCTTCAGTATAGCAGCAAAAGTCCGGCGATGGCGCTGTAGCAAATCATGTGGATGGGGTTGATCTTCACCACCAGCACGCCGTAGAACGATGCCAGGAAGAGCATCACGCTGATGACGAACTGCCACGTGTTGTCGGTCGGTGTCGAGAAGTTGTCGGCCGTGCAGAGCAATAGGGTTGCAGCCGCCAACAATCCCACGACCACAGGTCGCAGCAACTTGAACACCGTCTTCACCATGTGTGTATGCATGTACTTCATAAACATGCTGCTTATGAGTATCATCAGGATGAGCGACGGCAAGATGAGAGCCGCCGTCGACGTGGCGGAGCCAAGCACAGCCATAGGCATGGAGTAGCCTGCATTTTTCACCGCAGCATAGCCGCAGTAGGTTGCCGAGTTGATGCCGATAGGGCCTGGCGTCATCTGCGACACAGCAACGATGTCGGTAAATTCTGCCGATGTCAGCCAGTGGTGGTTCTCCACTGTCTCATGCTGTATGAGCGACAGCATTCCGTAGCCGCCTCCAAAGCCGAAGAGACCTATTTCAAAGAACGTGACAAACAACTGCAGGTAAATCATTTAACGCTTAAAGATTAAAAACTAAAAAGATTAAAATTCGCTTCGCTCAGAAGAGTTAAACATCCTGTGAATTCCTGGCGAGGAACACACCTGCCAGCACTGCAGTCATAATGATCCATACAGGATTCACTCCGAGCAGCCAGATGAGCAGCGCCGACACTATGGGTATCCATGCGTTGTACCTGTTGAGCCGTGCCTGCCGCGCCAGATTGAATGTAGGAACGGCGATGAGCGCCACCACGGCAGGGCGTATGCCACGGAACATGGCGGCTATCACGCGGTTGTCCTCAAACTGATGGAAAAACATTGCTATGGCAAGTATGATGAGAAACGAGGGCAGCGCGGTACCTACGGCAGCAGCCACTGCCCCACTCTTCTTGTGCATCTTATAGCCTATGAATATGCTTATGTTGATAGCAAAAACTCCAGGACAACTCTGCGCAATGGCTATGAGGTCGAGCATCTCATCGCGCGTCGCCCAGTGATGGCGATTGACCACCTCCTCTTCTATCAGAGGTATCATGGCATATCCGCCACCGAGCGTAAAAAGACCTATCCTGAAGAAAGTCTTTGTTATTTCATAATGCATAATTCGTAATGCATAATTATAATGCGCTTTCGCATTTCTCTCACCGCTTACCCCTTACTTCTCACCTCATATTCTCTACCCAGCGGCATGCATTGACAAAGGCCTCTATCCATGGCGTGACCTCGTCAAGACGGCGCTCCTTGGGATACCATGCGCACTGCCATGGGAAGATGGCGCGCTCCAAGTGGGGCATCATGCAGAGATGGCGCCCGTCGGCAGAACAGATGCCGGCAACGTCGTAGTCCGATCCGTTAGGATTGGCAGGGTAGCCATGGTAGTTGTACTTGGCTATCACATTATATTTCTTCTCAGGTTCTGCAAACGAGAATTTTCCCTCGCCATGGGCAACCCATAGGCCGAGTTTCTGTCCGCTCAGGCTACCAAACATGACGCTGTCGTTCTGAGGTATCTGCAGAGTGACAAATTCGCTTTCAAACTTGTGAGAGTCGTTGTGGAGCATCTTGACGCGCTTGGCGGTGCTGTTCTGCTGAGCCTTGCCGTCAATGAGTCCGAGTTCGACCATCAACTGGCATCCGTTACAAATGCCGAGCGAGAGCGTGTCTGGGCGTGAATAGAAGCGGTCGAGCGCCTCGCGTGCCTTTTCGTTGAAAAGGAAAGCACCGGCCCATCCTTTGGCAGAACCGAGAACGTCGCTGTTGGAAAATCCACCGCAGAAGACTATCATCTGAACCTCATCAAGCGTTTCGCGACCAGCAATAAGGTCGGTCATCATAACATCTTTCACATCAAATCCGGCAAGATAGAGCGAGTAGGCCATCTCACGCTCGCCATTGGTGCCTTTCTCGCGAATGATGGCAGCCACGGGGCGCTGGCTCTTGCCTTCACCGCGCTGTTTCCAGCGGTCGGCACTGAGGCCGTACTGACTAAGTTTGCCTGTGAAATTGCTGGCAAACTTCATCTCGAGAGGCTGCTGTTTGTAGTTGGCAAAGCGCTCTGCAGCCTTGCCGTTCATGCTCTGACGGCGATCAAGCAGATAGGAAGTCTTATACCACGTGTCGCGCAGTTCATCAATGTCGAAACTATACTCTTCGCTACCTGCCTTGACCACGATACTGCGGCTGTCGCTGACGGTATAGCCTATCTTGGCAAATCCCACGCCACGGTCTTCGAGCAGTTCGCGCAGTTCCTGCTTGTGGCTGTCGCTGACCTGTATCACGACACCAGGATTTTCGGCAAAGAGAGCCTTCACCATGTCGCCGTCCTGCACGAGGTCGTGCAGATTGACATGCATGCCACCTCGCTGATTGGCAAAGGTCATTTCGAGCAGCGTTACGATAAGTCCGCCAGCCGATATGTCATGGCCAGCCATCACCCAGCCGCGATTGATAAGTTCCTGGACAGCATTGAAGGCGTCGGCAAAATATTCTGCGCTCTTCACCGTAGGCACATCACTGCCTACACGTCCCAGGCTCTGCGCAAAGGCTGAGCCGCCAAGCCGCTGGCTGTCGAACGAGAAGTCGATATGATACAGCGAGGCATGGGCATCGTCTACCACTACTGGCGACACCACGCGGCGCACGTCGCTCACCTCGCCTCCTGCAGACACGATGACCGTACCCGGCGAGATAATCTTCTCGCCATTGGGATATTGCTGGGTCAACGACAGCGAATCCTTACCGGTTGGAACGTTAATATGCAACTCACAGCAGAAGTCGGAAAGCGCCTTAACGCCAGCGTAAAGACGAGCGTCTTCTCCCTCCTGTGAACGACATGGCCACATCCAGTTGGCAGAGAGCGAAATACTCTCCATCCCGTCGGCCAGCGGAGCCCACACTATATTGGTAAGAGCCTCGGCTACAGAGAGCACCGAGCCAGCCTCTGGCGATGCCAGCCCGGCCTGCGGGGCATGTCCTATTGCCGTGGCTATGCCTTTGCGTCCGCGATAGTCGAGAGCCACCACGCCACAGTCTGACAGCGGCAACTGTATTTCGCCCTGACACTGCTGTCGTGCTATCTTTCCCGTCACGGAGCGGTCTACCTTATTGGTCAGCCAGTCCTTGCAGGCCACTGCCTCGAGTTGGAGCACACGGTGCAGGTATTCCTGAATCTTGTTCTGCTCGTAGGTCACGTCGCTGTAGCGACGCTCAACTCTGTTGTCGCGCATGACAGTCTTCGGCGAATGGCCGAACATCTGAGCCACGTCGAGGTCGAAAGGCTTGATGCCGTCGGCCTGACGGAACGAGAAGTGGGCGTCGCCTGTTGTTTCGCCTACGACATACATCGGGGCGCGCTCGCGCTCGGCTATCTTCTGCACATGCTCTATGTGTCGCTCATCGATAAGCAGTCCCATGCGTTCCTGGCTTTCGTTGGCTATAATCTCCTTGCTCGACAGAGTTTTGTCACCAATGGGCAGACGCGACATATCAATCTCTCCGCCACACTCTTCGACCAGTTCCGACAAGCAATTAAGGTGGCCTGCCGAACCGTGATCGTGGATGGAGACAACAGGATTGTTGTCTTCCTCGCAGAGAGCACGTACCAGATTGTAGGCGCGCTTCTGCATCTCTGGGTTTGCACGCTGGATGGCATTGAGTTCGATGCCGTTTGAGTAGCGGCCAGTGTCTACCGATGACACGGAACCGCCACCAAGACCGATACGATAGTTGTCGCCACCGACAACAACCACTTTGTTACCTTTCTGCGGTTCTTTCTTCAGGCAGTCGCGCCGTGTGCCGTAGCCCACGCCGCCTGCCAGCATTATAACCTTGTCGTAGGCATACTTTGGGCCATTGACCATTGAGGATTGACCATTGGGGATTGACCATTCTTTGGCCGAGGTCAAAGCGGCAGAGCCGAGCGGACCATTGATCTTTTTTTCCTGGTGTTCAAAAGTGAGTACGGAACCGCAGATGAGCGGCTGTCCGAACTTGTTGCCAAAGTCGGAAGCGCCGTTGGATGCCTTGATAAGTATCTGCTCAGGTGTCTGATAGAGCCACTGCCTTACGGGCAGGATATCTTCCCAGTCGCGGTCAGCGGAAGCCTCGTCGTCGCCGATGCGTGGGTAGGCAGTCATGTAGACGGCCGTACCGGCAATGGGCCAGGAGCCTGTACCGCCTCCCATGCGGTCGCGGATCTCGCCACCAGTACCTGTGGCGGCTCCATTGAACGGCTCCACCGTGGTAGGGAAGTTGTGAGTCTCGGCCTTTAGCGATATTACGCTCTCTATCTCTTTCACGCGGAAGAAGTCGGCAGTGCTTTGGTCGGCCGGTGCAAACTGCTCTACCACTGGGCCTTCGGCAAAGGCCACGTTGTCCTTATAGGCAGAGAGAATCTTGTTGGGATTTTCCTGCGTGGTACGCTTTATCATTGCAAAGAGCGAATTTTCCATCTCCTTGCCGTCGATGACGAAAGTACCGCCGAATATCTTGTGGCGGCAGTGCTCAGAATTTATCTGTGCAAAGCCGAATATCTCTGAGTCGGTGAGCGGCCGCCCGTTCTCGTTGGCTATCTTGTGAAGATAGTCTATCTCCTCGGGCGAAAGGGCAAGTCCTTCCTGTTCGTTATACTCTTCAAGATTGTCGACATAGCGTATCGGCTCGGGCTTGATGTTGATTGTAAAAATGTCTTGGCCGAGCCCGTCGTACATACGCTGCAGCATGGGGTCGTGTTCTGCGTTGGCGTCGCTGGTCGGAAAGTATTCCTCGATACGCAAAATGCCGCTGAGCCCCATATTCTGAGTTATCTCAACGGCATTTGTCGACCATGGAGTCACCATCTCACGGCGTGGGCCCACGAAATAGCCTTTCAGCGCAGTGTCGCCAAGAAGAGTGGCATCGCCATAAAGCCAACAAAGTTGTTCTACCTCTTGATTGTTGAGTGGATGGTCTGCCTCGGTGGCTATCACACTCTTTTGCAATGTCTGGAAAAAGAGAATCATATTATATACGTGTGTTATATTTGCTTATTAGGCGGTGCAAAGTTACGATAAGTCGAGAGCAGAACAAAATAAACTGGTTTTATTTTTATGCCGAGACGGAGTAATTTCACTTGCCGCTCACAATCTTCTTTATGTCGTTCAGTCGGTTGAGCGCCTCCATTGGTGTCAGATTGTCAATGTCAAGCCCGAGTATCTCGTCGCGTATCTGCGACAGCACGGGGTCGTCGAGTTGGAAGAACGACAGTTGCATTCCTTCCCTGCTATGCGCTATCTCCGATGTCGGCTTCACGGCTGTTCCCACCTGGGCATTGTCGGTCTCGAGTTGCTTCAGTATGACGTTGGCGCGCTTCACTATCGACTTCGGCATGCCTGCTATCTCTGCTACATGGATACCGAACGAATGTTCTGAGCCTCCTTTCTCAAGGCGCCTAAGGAAAATCACCTTGCCGTCAACCTCCTTGACTGCAACATTATAGTTTCTGATGCGCTTCATAGTGCGCTCCATCTCGTTGAGTTCGTGGTAGTGGGTGGCAAAAAGCGTCCGGGCCTGGGCACGCTTGTTTTCGTGGAGATATTCCACTATTGCCCATGCAATGGAGATGCCGTCGTAGGTGGAGGTACCGCGCCCAAGTTCATCGAAGAGCACAAGTGAGCGCGGCGTCACATTATTTAATATATTAGAAGCCTCGGTCATTTCGACCATGAAGGTCGACTCGCCCTGCGCGATATTGTCGGATGCGCCAACGCGCGTGAATATCTTGTCTACCAGACCTATACGTGCCTGTTCGGCTGGCACGAACATACCAGCCTGCGCCATGAGCACTATAAGTGCCGTCTGGCGGAGCAGTGCCGACTTACCAGCCATGTTCGGACCGGTGATGATGATAATCTGCTGGCGCTCAGAGTCGAGCATTATGTCGTTGGGGACATATCGCTCACCAACAGGCATCTGTGTCTCGATTACAGGATGCCGTCCCTGGCGGATGTCTATTATCTGGCTCTCGTCTATCTGCGGACGGATGTAATTATTCTCCGCCGCTATCTTTGCGGCCGATAGCAGGCAGTCGGTCTGCCCTACGGCAATGGCATCCTGCTGCATCTGCGGTATGTATTGCATTGCTGCCTCGACAAGTTGTGTAAAAAGGCGCTGTTCCAGTGCGAGTATCTTGTCTTCTGCGCCGAGGATTTTCTCTTCGTACTCCTTCAGTTCCTGCGTGATATATCGCTCTGCCTGCGCCAGTGTCTGCTTGCGCACCCACTCTTGCGGCACGCGGTCTTTATACGTGTTGCGCACTTCAAGATAATAGCCAAAAACATTGTTGTAGCCTATCTTAAGTGAACTGATTCCGGTAAGTTGCGCCTCACGCTCCTGCAACTGCAAGAGATAATCTTTCCCTGAATAGGCTATGCGCCGCATTTCGTCAAGTTCGCTGTTCACTCCCTGCCGTATCACGCCACCTTTCTGCACCTGCTGCGGAGGGTCGTTCTCCAGTTCGCGTGCTATCCTGTCGCGCAGTTCTGCGCATGTGTGCAACCGCTCTCCCATGTTGTGCAGTGCCTCATTGTCTGCGGCGATGCAGGCATTTTTGATAGGCTCTATCGCCTGCAGGGCAACGCGCATCTGAACCATTTCGCGCGGTGTTACACGTCCCACGGCCACCTTCGACACGATACGCTCCAAGTCGCCAATGCTCTGAAGTTTTTCGTCTATGAGTTCGCGGAAGTCAGGATGGCGGAAAAAGTAGTCGACGACATCCTGCCGACGCGTGATAGCACTCACCTCGTTGAGAGGAAACACCAGCCAGCGGCGCAGCAGTCGTGAACCCATTGGCGACACCGTCCGGTCGATGACGTCGAGCAGCGAGCGCCCATCTTCCTGCATCGGACTTATTAGTTCCAGCGAGCGGATGGTGAATTTGTCAAGGCGGACGTAGCGCTCTTCTTCTATACGGCTCAGTGTGGTGATATGAGCAATCTGCGTGTGAAGCGTCTGCTCGAGATACTGCAGCACGGCGCCGCTGGCTATTATGCCACCGACGAGATGTTCAACGCCAAAACCTTTCAGTGTCTGCACTCCGAAGTGCTTCTTCAACTTCTGCATGGCTGTCTGTTCGGTAAACACCCAGTCGTCGAGTTGGTAGGTGCATAGGCGAAGACCGAAGTGCTGCTCAAACTCCCTGCGGCGCTCGCGGTTGTAGAGAACTTCCTTTGGCTGGAAACTGCCAAGCAGTTTCTCAACGTAGTCGTAGGTTCCCTCGCCACAGAGGAATTCTCCCGTTGAGATATCAAGCAGACTGATGCCGCACACCGACTTTCCGATATGTACGGCTGCAAGGAAATTGTTCTCCTTATGCTGCAATACATTGTCCTGCATGGCTACACCGGGCGTCACCAGTTCGGTAATGCCTCGCTTTACCAGTTTCTTTGCAAGTTTAGGGTCTTCCAACTGGTCGCAGATGGCCACGCGTCGACCTGCCCTGACCAGTTTTGGCAAATAAGTGTCGAGCGCATGATGCGGAAAGCCTGCCATCTCGTCGCCACGCACTCCTGCGCCGTTGTTGCGATGAGTCAGGGTAATCCCCAATATGCGCGATGCCTCAACAGCATCCTCACAATAGGTCTCATAGAAGTCGCCGCAACGAAACAGAAGCAGTGCCTCCGGATATTTCGACTTGAAATCGAAAAACTGCTTCATCATTGGCGTCAACTCACCGTCTTTTTTTGCCATATAAATGAAAGTAAAAATATTGCAGCCTTTGTATCTTAATTCAAAGAGAGTGAGACAACCCCCATATTTCATGAGGTTACCTCACTCTCGCTTAGTCTGTACGGTAAAGAATTTTTACTTAACGTCTTATGCTTTCAGAGCCGAGCGAGCAATTACTCGCCCTTCTCCATCTGTGCCTTCAACTGAGCCAGCACATCAATGTCACCAAGAGTAGTTGATGCTGCTACGTTCTCAATCTTTGGAGCCTCTTCCTTCTTAGCAGTACGAGCCTTCTTGGCAGCAGCACGCTTCTCCTCGCGCTGAGGATCCTCAAACGTACGGCTGTGAGAAAGAATGATTCGCTTTGAATCCTTGTTAAACTCGATTACTTTGAATGGCAGTGTCTCTCCCTGCTGAGCCTGCGAGCCATCTTCCTTGACGAGATGCTTCGGAGTAGCAAAGCCTTCAACGTCTTTGTCAAGGCTTACAACAGCGCCTTTCTCGAGAAGTTCAGTGATTGTTCCCTCGTGGATGGAACCTACGGTATACTTCTCCTCAAATACGTCCCAAGGATTGCTTTCCAACTGCTTGTGACCGAGCGACAGGCGACGATTATCCTTATCTATGTCAAGCACAACGACATCTATCGGAGCGCCAACCTGTGTAAACTCTGAAGGATGCTTTACTTTCTTTGTCCAGGAGAGGTCGCTGATATGGATAAGACCGTCAACACCTTCTTCAAGTTCCACAAACACACCGAAATTGGTGAAATTGCGGACCTTGGCAGAGTGCTTAGAACCTACAGGATACTTAACATCGATAGCCTCCCACGGATCTTCCTTGAGTTGCTTGATGCCCAGCGACATCTTACGCTCATCGCGGTCGAGAGTAAGGATTACTGCCTCTACCTCGTCGCCCACGTGCAGGAATTCCTGAGCCGAACGGAGATGCTGGCTCCACGACATTTCGCTGACGTGAATGAGTCCCTCAACGCCAGGCTGCACCTCAACGAATGCACCGTAGTCGGCAATAACGACAACCTTGCCCTTGACATGGTCGCCAACCTTAAGATCCTGGTCGAGAGCGTCCCAAGGATGAGGAGTGAGTTGCTTCAGACCGAGGGCAATGCGCTTCTTCTCTTCATCGAAGTCGAGGATAACGACGTTGATCTTCTGGTCGAGTTCCACAACCTTGTGAGGATCGTCTACGCGGCCCCAAGAAAGATCGGTAATGTGAACGAGTCCGTCAACACCGCCGAGGTCGACGAATACACCGTAAGAAGTAATGTTCTTAACGGTTCCCTCGAGGATCTGACCCTTTTCAAGTTTAGAGATAATCTCCTGCTTCTGGGCTTCAAGTTCTGCCTCGATGAGAGCCTTGTGCGAAACAACGACATTGCGGAATTCCTGATTGATCTTAACCACCTTGAATTCCATTGTCTTGCCTACGAACTGGTCGTAGTCGCGTATAGGATGAACGTCAATCTGCGAACCGGGCAGGAATGCCTCAATACCAAACACATCAACTATCATGCCACCCTTAGTACGGCATTTGATGTAGCCCTGGATGATTTCCTCACTGGCCAAGGCAGCATTGACGCGCTCCCAACTCTTAGACATGCGAGCCTTCTTGTGAGAGAGAACCAACTGGCCTTTCTTGTCTTCTGCATTCTCTACATAGACCTCGACAGTGTCGCCTGCCTTGAGGTCTGGATTGTAGCGGAATTCCGAAGCAGGGATGATACCATCGCTCTTATAGCCGATGTTCACCACAACCTCTTTTTTGTCGGCACTGATTACAGTGCCTTCCACCACCTGATGCTCACTCACCTTGTTGAGAGTCTCATCATAGGCCTTGTCAAGTTCTTCCTTGCTGACATTGACGGCCATGCCATTCTCAAACTGCTCCCAGTCAAAGTCCTGCAGCGGCTGAACGTTCTTTGTTAATTCTGACATAAAAAAATAAAAATTTGTTTGTAATTAATAAAGTTAGACTTTATGTGAATTGTTAATGTATCTGCGCATGACACGCGCAAATCGGCTGCAAAATTATGAAAAAGAAAACTGACCGCCTAATTTTTACGACTTTTTTCTTCCATTTCGGGTAATTTTTTTTCGTTTTCTACTTGAAGAAAAGAAAAAGATATAATTTTGTGGCTCAAATGATTACCGACGAACTCGCCTTCCAGATAAGACAGGCCATGGGGCTTCCGCCGACAGAAGAACAGACGCTGGCGATAGCCACCGTGGCCCGATTTCTGTCCGACCACACCACGAATACGGCCATGGTGCTGCGCGGTGCGGCAGGAACGGGAAAGACCACGCTCGCAGCAGCCATAGTGGCAGCACTTAAGGGGTTGGGGCAGAAGATGGTACTCATGGCTCCCACAGGCCGCGCGGCAAAGGTTTTCTCACTGTATGCCGGCCATGCTGCCTACACCATCCACAGGCGCATCTACAGGCAACATTCGTTGGAGGGCAGTTTCTCCCTGAATTTCAATACGTCCGGCGACACGCTGTTTATTGTAGACGAAGCGTCGATGATAGCAAACTCGGCTTCGCTCTACGATTCTATTTTCGCCAACGGCCAACTGCTTGACGACCTGATAAATTTTGTATATGGCGGAAGCAGCGAGAATCGCAACTGCAGACTTCTGCTAATAGGCGACGCTGCCCAACTGCCTCCTGTGGGGGTGGACAGCAGTCCTGCTCTGCAGGCAGACGTATTGCGCTGCTATGGTCTGAAAGTATACGAGAGCGAACTGAAACAGGTGGTAAGACAGAGCCGCGATTCTGGAATCCTGCAAAATGCCACGGCAGTGAGACAAATGCAAGAGGCTGAGCACTGTACACTGCCTAAAGCCGATATAAACTTTGAAGACACACGTCTCGTCAGTGGCGACGAACTTATTGAATCACTTTCTTCGAGTTATAGCCAAGTAGGAATTGACGAGACGCTTGTCATTACACGTTCTAACAAGCGTGCCAATATCTACAATCACGGTATTCGCAACATGATACTCGGCCGCGAGGAGCAACTCTCGTCGGGCGATTTGCTCATGGTGGTAAAAAACAATTACTACTGGAGTACGGAAAATGGCGAGCAGACAGCGGCAAGCATGCCTTTTATAGCAAACGGCGACAGGACTGTCGTGAGAAGAGTTAGGAACATTCACGAACAGTACGGCTTCCACTTTGCCGAAGTGACGCTCTCGTTTCCCGACTACGACGACATTGAAATTTCCGCAATGGCACTGCTCGACACACTCAACTCAGAGGCGCCGGCCCTGACGCATGAGCAGCAGGAACTGCTCTACCAGCGCATCATGGAAGACTATGCCGACATACCGCAAAAGCAAGAGCGGCTGAAACATCTTAAGACCGACCGCTACTACAACGCACTGCAGATAAAATTCGCCTATGCTGCCACGTGCCACAAGGCACAGGGCGGCCAGTGGGCACACGTCTACATCGACCAGGGCTACATGACCGACGACATGCTGACCAGCGACTATCTGCACTGGCTCTATACAGCCTTCACGAGAGCCACCGAGCGGCTGATGCTTGTCAACTGGCCGGAGACACAACTCGTCTGAACATCACCAACAGGCTTTTCTGCAATGGAACAACTGCTTCACTATACATGGAAACACCGCATGTGGCCTACTGCGCCGCTCACCACCACCGACGGTGAGCCGCTGGAGATAATAGACACAGGTCTGCAAAACCACAACAGCGGTCCCGACTTCTTCAATGCCAAGATAAAAATCGGAGGAACACTGTGGGTGGGCAACGTAGAAATCCACGACCGTTCGTCAGACTGGTTTCGCCACGGCCACGACAGCGACGCCGCCTACGACAACGTGGTGCTGCATGTGACGGGAAAGGCCGACACAGACGTGACAACATCTGCAGGACAGCGTTTGCCACAGATGCTGCTCGAGGTGCCTGCAGGAGTGAAGCACAACTACGAAGCGCTGCTACATACCGACAAATATCCTCCCTGCTACAGCATTATTCCGCAACTTAGTCCGCTTACCGTTCACTCATGGATGGCAGCACTGCAAACGGAACGGCTGCAGCAGAAAACGGAAGCAATCGAGCGACGGGCACAGCGAATGGGGGGCTCATGGGAAGATGCCTATTTTATGACCCTGGCACGCAATTACGGATTCGGTATCAACGGCGAGGCCTTCGAAGAATGGGCTGCCCACGTTCCGCTACACATGGTAGACCATCATCGCGACAATCTTTTCCAGGTAGAATCACTGTTTTTAGGACAGGCAGGACTGCTTGACATCCTGTCCGTGCCCGAACGCTACCGACAGCAAGCGCTTTCCGACGACTATTTCCTGAAACTGCAGAAAGAATATAAGTATCTGGCTCACAAATTCCAGTTACAACCGATGGACTATAAGTTGTGGAGGTTTCTGCGGCTGCGCCCTCAGAATTTCCCACACATCAGACTGTCACAGTTGGCAACGCTTTACCATGAGCGGCGTGCCGGATTGTCGCAACTGACGGAGTGCACAGATGCAATAGCAATGTGTCAACTAATGCAATCGCACGTTACGCCCTACTGGGAAAGCCATTACACCTTCGGTTCCGACAGCCTGCGCACATCGAAAAAACTTTCTCCCGCCTCGCTACGGCTCATTATCATCAACACGTGCATCCCGATGCTCTTTGCCTACGGACGCCACACGATGAAAGAAGAACTCTGCGACCGCGCCTTTACGCTGCTCGAACAACTTGGAGCCGAGCAGAACCACATCATTCGCCTTTGGCAGGAATGTGGGCTGAGCGTTGCGACGGCCGGCGACTCACAGGCGCTGATACAACTCAAGCGCGAATACTGTGACAAGCGCGACTGTCTGCGCTGCCGCATCGGATACGAATACATGAAACATCAATAGAGGAGACGAAACACCAAATAAAGAAATGAAACACATATTTGAAACACGTATGGAGGTGCGCGACTACGAGTGCGACATCGAGGGCATCGTCAACAATGCCAACTACTTGCACTACACAGAGCATACGCGCCATCTCTTCCTTAAACACTGCGGCCTTAGTTTTGCCCAGATGCACGAAAAAGGCGTCGACGCCGTCGTGGCACGCATGAACCTTCAGTACAAGACCCCCCTGCGCTGCGACGACGAATTTATCTCGCGCCTGTGGATTGAAAAGCAGGGCGTAAAATACATTTTCCATCAGGACATACTGCGCGCCAGCGACAACGTGCTCTGTTTCCGTGGCGAAATAACGCTGGTGTGCCTCGTCAACGGACGACTGGCTGAAAGTACCGACTACGACAATGCCTTTGCAGAGTATCTATGAACTACGAGCACCTTTATACGCTGGCTCTCACGCGCATAGGATTTTTCAATCCCGTCAATATGCTGCAACTCTACAAGATGGCAGGCAGCGCCACGGCCATCTATGAGAGCCGCCACAGCATTTCCGACATCGCTCCACTCTGTCCGCCACGGCTGGCAGAGGCGCTTTCCGACTGGGGCGAGCCTTTGCAGAGAGCCACGGCAGAGATGGAGTTCATGGAGCGCCACGGCATAAGCGCCATAGCATTCAACGACGACGACTACCCACAGCGGCTGCGCGAATGTAACGACGCGCCTGTTATATTATATTATAAAGGTGTTGTAAACCTGAACTGCCAGCATATCATAAACATTATCGGCACACGCCACGCCACTACCTACGGACAGGACATGGTGCGCCGCCTCCTGTCAGAACTGCGTCTGCTCTGCCCAGATGTGCTTATCGTGAGCGGTCTGGCCTATGGCATTGACATCTGCGCTCACCGCGAGGCCCTTGCCAACGGTTTTGACACCATTGGAGTGCTTGCCCACGGACTGGATCAGATTTATCCTCCGCGCCACAGGGACACAGCATACGAAATGTTACAGCACGGCGGTTTGCTGACAGAGTTTATGTCGCAAACAAATGCCGACAAGCAGAATTTCGTACGCCGCAACCGCATCGTGGCAGGCATGAGCGATGCCACGGTTCTTGTCGAGAGCGCCTCGAAAGGCGGCGGACTCATCACGTGCAGCATTGCGCGCTCCTACTCGCGCGATGTCTTCGCTTTTCCAGGCGCTGTTGGTGCCCGCTACAGCGAGGGCTGCAATTCGCTGATACGCGACAACGGCGCTGCACTCATCACTTCTGCCGCCGATCTTGTCAGTGCCATGGGCTGGGCCGGCGCCGAAGCCAAGCCGGCAGCCATAGAGCGCCAACTCTTCCCCTCGCTCTCTGAGGAGGAACAGCATATAGTAAGTTTCCTGCAGCAGTGCGGCGACCAGCAACTCAACGTAATCAGCGTACGAACGGGCATGCCAATCTCCCAACTGAGCGCGCTGCTGTTCCAGTTGGAAATGAAAGGCGTGGTAAAGCCCATGGCTGGCGGAAACTACCATCTGCTGAAATGAAATAGGAATATCATCTTTATGAAAATAGGAACAACAGATCTTGGAGAGCGCCCCGTGATGCTGGCGCCGATGGAAGACGTCACCGACATCGGTTTCCGTCTGCTCTGCAAGCGCTATGGTGCAAAGATGGTCTATACAGAGTTTGTTTCTGCGGAGGCTCTCGTGAGAGACGTCAAATCGACCGTCAAGAAACTTACCATCAGCGACGAGGAGCGTCCTGTAGGCATTCAGATATACGGCCGCGACACCGACGCCATGATAGAGGCCGCCAAGATAGTGGAGCAGGCCGGTCCCGACGTGATTGACATCAACTTCGGATGCCCCGTCAAGAAAGTTGCGGGCAAAGGTGCCGGAGCCGGCATGCTTCAGAACATTCCCAAGATGCTTGATATAACGAGCCACATCGTTGATGCCGTCCGTCTGCCCGTCACTGTCAAGACGCGACTGGGCTGGAACAGCGAGCAACTCATCATTACGTCGCTGGCCGAGCAACTGCAGCAGTGCGGCATACGTGCCCTCACCATCCACGGCCGCACGCGGGCCCAGATGTACACAGGCCGGGCCGACTGGACCCTTATCGGCGAGGTGAAACGCAACCCACGAATCACAATACCAATCATCGGCAATGGCGACATCCACTCGCTCGACGAGGCCGACACTGCTTTCGACCGCTACGGGGTGGATGGAGTGATGATAGGGCGCGCCACGTTTGGCTGTCCGTGGATTTTCAGTCGCCGCGAGCCTTCTCTCGACGAGAAGATCGACGTGCTGAAAGAGCAGTTGCTCATCAATGTGGAGCGCATTGACGAGTATCGCGGAATACTCCACACGCGCCGCCATCTGGCAGCCTCGCCAGTGTTCAAGGGCATACCGAATTTCAGAGCCACGCGCATTGAGATGCTGCGCGCTGAGAGCGTAGCCCAACTGACGGAAATTCTGGAGCGCTGCCGCGAGTTGCTAAAGAACGGCTGAAGCCTTTATTTTTCAGTAGAAACGCTTTCGATTTTAAAACAGCTGTTTTTATTTTTGTAAACACTGTTTTTATTTTTGTAAACACTGTTTTTATTTTCAAAAAAACAGTTGTAATTTTTGTGCAAGCAGCACATACCAGAAAAAAGTGTGCGCGTACTGAGAATAAATAGTGCTTCTACGAAATTTAATCGGTTAAAATTTTGTACATTCAATCTGTTCTTCGTAACTTTGCTGAGCAAACACCAAACTAATCCTTTATTATGATAGACGTAAAAGAAACACTATCCGCAGCCGAAGAGCGCATGGAGATGGCAGCAATGTTTCTGGAAGAGGAACTCAACCGCATTCGTGCCGGCCGTGCCAACGTTGCCATTCTGAGCGGCGTGCGCGTGGAGTCGTACGGACAGCGCGTGCCCCTCAACCAAGTGGCCAATGTCTCTACGCCCGACGCACGCACCATAGCCATTAAGCCATGGGACAAGAAGCAGATACGCGACATTGAGAAAGCAATAATGGATTCGGATGTAGGCATCACGCCCGAGAACAACGGCGAGATTATCCGCCTGGGCATACCACAGCCTACAGAAGAGCGCCGTCGCGACCTGGTGAAGCAGTGCAACAAGATAGCCGAAAAGGCAAAGGTGGAGGTGCGCAACGTGCGTGCCGACATCAAGGATAAACTGAAGAAGGCCATCAAGGACGGACTCTCCGAGGACAACGAGAAGGACGCCGAGCAGGACCTGCAGAAGTTGCACGACAAATTCATCAAGAAACTCGACGAACTCATCGAAGCCAAGAACAAGGAAATAATGACCGTATAGACAGGGCCGCGTGAAGGGCTTAGTCATCAAGAACACAGGCAGTTGGTACACCGTTCTACTGGACGATGGGCCAACTGTTCTTTGTAAGATAAAGGGAAACTTCCGCTTGCGCGGCATCCGCTCCACCAATCCCGTGGCCGTCGGCGACAGGGTTGAGGTGAAAATGGTTGCTGCAGGCGACAGCGCAGAAAACGTCAACGGATTTATCACCGAGATAGAAGACCGTCGCAACTACATTATCCGCAAGAGCATCAACCTTTCTAAGCAGAGCCATATCCTTGCCGCCAATGTCGATCAGGCTTTATTGCTGATAACAATAACGAAGCCAGAGACCTCAACAACGTTTATCGACCGCTTTCTGGCCTCGGCAGAAGCCTATCGCGTGCCCGTGATACTTCTTTTCAACAAGACCGACCTGCTCACAGCCGAGGAGCGCAAGTTGCAGGAGATGATGATCCATCTCTACAGCAGCATAGGATATGAGTGCAGGGCTGTCTCGGCGGCTACCGGCGACGGCGTGGAAGACCTGCGCCCCGTACTGGAAGGCAGGATTACATTGCTCAGCGGCAATAGCGGCGTAGGAAAATCTACGCTCATCAACAGGCTGGTGCCCGAGGCTAATCTCCGCACTGCCGACATCAGCGACGCCCACAGCACGGGCACCCACACCACCACTTTCAGTGAAATGATTGCCATAAGCCCGTCGGGATATCTGATAGACACTCCTGGCATAAAAGGCTTTGGCACCTTCGATATCGAGCGCGAAGAACTGACGGGCTACTTCCGTGATATCTTCAAGATGTCGGCCCTGTGCCGTTTTTCCAACTGCACGCATACCCACGAGCCTGGCTGCGCCGTGCGCCAGGCCGTGGAAGAGCACACCATAGCGCAGAGCCGCTATCTCTCCTATCTCTCCATGCTCGACGACAAAGATGAAGGGAAATATCGGGAAGCCTATTAACTTTTTTGACAGTTTCTGTGGCTTAGTGCATGGAATTTCCTAATTTTGCAGGCGTAAAGACAACTCCAACCGATAAGTTATGGCACGAAATCAGCAATGGCACGACGACTACTGGCTGCTGCTAATGCAAGCCTATCTGTCGAAGCCCACAGGACTGAAGCCTGTCTACTGTCGCCGGATGGTAAACCTGAGCATGGAGTTGCACATTGCGCCGCAACTGCTTCACGACCGCATGAAGCAGATAGCACTTCTCAGCACGCCGCGCATAAAGCGAATATGGCGCGAATACAGCAACAATCCGCGAAAACTGAACCGCGCCGCACAACTGCTGCGTCAAATGAACGGCTTCGGCATGGCTGACGATTTTTATAACGGTGTTGACATACAAGAAACGTTTGAGAGCGATTTCCGTCCCATTTCCCCCGACACTCAGTTCACGCCGGTGATGCTGACACTAATCCTTAATCTTTATTTCCAACTCACTCCGCTCACCATGGTTGCCGAAACGCCAGAGGTGCAGGCGCTGGCACGCTTGCTGCGCCAGCCTGTGGCCGACGTGGTGGAAGTGCTCGATATCTTCCAGCACTGCGATCCCTACCTCAATCGCAACGAGGTGATGTTCAGCACGCTCTTCCCTGCATGCCAAAGCGTGTGGCAGCGTTTTGCATGCGGTGCGCCAGAGCAACTGGAAGCCTATGCCCGACAGTTGGAAGAGTATTTCAGGTAACCCCATTCGCATAGCATTTTCCCTTTTTACTTTCAGTAATCACGGTGGCACAGGAGCAGATACAAGAACAACAACTGACGCAAGGCCTCAGACAGACTCAGAGCGTCACCCAGCAGCAACTGCTTCAGGCCCAGTTGATAGAACTCCCCGTGGCTCAACTGATAGAGCGCGTCAATGCCGAGATGGACGACAACCCTGCTTTGGAAATCTCAGGCAGTGACGAACATGAGGACTGGGCTGCAGAGCCCGGTGGCGAAAGCGACGATACCGCTGCAGAAGACGACGACTTTGCCAGACAGAGCGAGCGCGAAGAGCGGCAGTCGGCTCTCGACGAAGCACTGCAAGGCATCGGACGCGACGATGAGGAACTGCCTGTCTATCATAGCGGTTTATCCAGCCAACAAGAGCGCGAGGAGATTGTCTACGGACAGACGACATCTTTCTACGACCAACTCAACGAACAGGTGGGACTGATGGATCTCAGCGAGCGCGACCGCTACATCATGGAATACCTTATCGGCTCGCTCGACGACGACGGACTGTTGCGCAAATCGCTTTCCACGCTCTGCGACGAGTTGGCTATATATCATAATACCGATGTTTCCACCAGCGATATGGAGTCGATACTCCGCGAATTGCAGCAACTCGATCCGCCAGGCATCGGCGCACGCTCGCTACAGGAGTGCCTGCTGCTGCAAATAGAGCGCCGCGAAAAGTCAAAACTGCGCGAACTCATGCAGGAAGTAGTGGAACACCACTTCGACGAGTTTACCCACAAACACTGGAACCGCATACAGCAGTCGTTACGACTGTCAGACCTGCAGACAAAAACACTGATTGGCGAACTGCGCAAACTTAATCCGAAGCCCGGCGCTTCGCTGGGCGAGACAGTGGGCCGTTCGCTGCAGCAGATAACGCCCGACTTCATTGTCGACACGCAAGACGACGGCACCGTAACCTTCCAACTCAACACCCACGAGGTTCCTGAACTGCGCGTTTCGCAGTCTTTCGCCGACACACTGCAGCAGTACCAGTCGGACAAAGAGCATATGAGCCGACAAATGAAAGAAGCGCTGCTCTACACAAAGAAGAAAGTGGATGCCGCACAGAGTTTTATCGATGCCATTCGCATGCGCCGCCACACTCTTACCGTTACTATGCAGGCCATAATACGCTGGCAGCATCGCTATTTTGAGGAAGGAGACGAGGCACTGCTGCGCCCGATGATACTGAAAGACATTGCCAGGGTGACAGGACTCGATCTGAGCACCGTGTCTCGCGTTAGCAATTCAAAATATGCACAGACTCGCTGGGGCACATTTCCTTTGCGCCATTTCTTTAGCGACGGCTACGTCACCGCCGACGGCGATGAACTGTCGACACGTGAGATAAAACAGGCTCTCGGCGAACTTGTCAGTGCCGAAGACAGCAATAAGCCGCTCAGCGACGACGCTCTGCAGAAGCAACTCGCAGCAAAGGGATACCCCATAGCACGGCGCACGGTGGCAAAATACCGCGAACAGTTGGGCATTCCAGTGGCACGACTTCGCAAAAAGACTTTTTGACTATGCGACGCGAGACACAACTCATACTGGTAGCCAGGATAATGAGCGCACTCTTCAATCCGTTCTATCTGCCAATCGTAGGACTGATGGCTCTATTCCTTTTCAGTTATATGAGCATCTTTCCGCTGTCCTACAAATTACAGGTTCTCTGCATCGTATACCTTTTCACCATTCTCCTGCCCACAGCGCTGATTCGTCTTTACCAGCACTGGCAAGGGTGGAACCTCATCGAACTCGGCCATCGCGAGCGCCGCATAATTCCCTACGTTATTGCCATCCTCTGCTACTTTGCCTGCTACTACATAATGGAACGCATACACATGCCACATTTCATGGGCTCCATCGTTGTGGCTGCACTGCTGGTACAGGTAACGTGCGCAATGATCAACGTATGGTGGAAGATCAGCACACACACTGCAGCCATCGGCGGCATGGGAGGCGCACTGTTTGCCTTTGCTGAATACCTGGGCTTCAATCCTGTGTGGTGGCTTGCCATAATATTCCTTGTTGCCGGCGGAGTGGGCACCAGCCGCATGATATTGCGCCAGCACTCACTCTCGCAGGTCATCGGAGGTTTCTGGACAGGATTTCTCGTGGCAGCACTGGCCATCCTGTTTCTGTAGCACATTTCTGTAAATCTATATAATGTTTAATCTATAGCATAATGAACAAACTTTCTCCCGTCGTAAGTATTATCATGGGCAGCACAAGCGACCTGCCGGTAATGGAAAAGGCATGCCTGCTGCTCGACCAGTTGCAGATACCATTCGAGGTTAATGCTCTCTCCGCCCACCGCACTCCAGAGGCCGTAGAGCAGTTTGCCCGCCACGCCAAGGAGCGCGGCATCCGCGTCATCATTGCCGCCGCCGGCATGTCGGCAGCGCTGCCAGGCGTGATAGCAGCACAGACCACGCTGCCAGTGATTGGCGTACCCATAAAAGGCATGCTTGATGGGCTCGACGCACTGCTCAGCATCGTACAGATGCCGCCGGGCATACCAGTTGCCACTGTGGGCATCAATGCCTCACAGAACGCTGCTCTGCTCGCCGTAGAGATGCTTGCCATCAGCGACGACGGCATAGCCACGCGCCTCACCGACTATAAGGACGGGCTTAAGGCCAAGATAGAAAAGGCCAACCGCGAACTTGCCGACGTGAAATATCAATATAAGACCAACTAAACAGGACCGCTTTACGGCCGGACTAACAGAACAAACTACAGAAAAATGTCATATCAGCGAAGAAAGACCACCGTGGCTCACGTGGGCAACATTGCCATTGGCGGCAACAATCCCATACGCATCCAGTCGATGGCCACATGCGACACCAACGACACAGAGGGCTGCGTCAGCCAGGCCAAGCGCATCATCGATGCCGGCGGAGAACTGGTGAGATTTACCACGCAGGGAACGCGCGAGGCGGAAAACATGCGCAATATTTCACAGCGCCTTAAGGCCGACGGATATAATGCTCCGCTCGTTGCCGACGTGCATTTCACGGCACGTGTAGCAGAAGTGGCGGCCGTCTACTGTGAGAAAGTGCGCATCAATCCAGGCAACTACGTTGACCCAGGACGCACGTTTAAACACCTGGAGTACACCGACGAGGAGTATTCTGCTGAACTGAAGAAGATAGAGGCTCGTCTCGTGCCGCTGCTAAACATCTGCCGCGCACACAACACAGCACTGCGCATCGGCGTCAACCACGGTTCGCTGTCCGATCGCATTATGTCGCGCTACGGCGACACTCCTGAGGGAATCGTAGAGAGTTGTATGGAATTCCTGCGCATTTGCCGCCGTGAGCAGTTCAACGATATCGTGATAAGCATAAAGGCATCGAACACGGTAGTAATGGTACAGTCGGTACGACTACTCGTAAAGGCAATGGAAAAAGAGGACATGCACTATCCGTTGCACCTTGGAGTGACAGAGGCTGGCGAGGGAGAAGACGGGCGCATCAAGAGCGCTGTAGGTATTGGTGCACTGCTCACCGAAGGAATAGGCGACACGATACGCGTATCGCTTTCTGAAGAACCAGAATGTGAAATTCCTGTAGCACGGCGCCTTGTTGACATGGCAGCGGAATGTGCTCACCTCAGGGAAGAGGCTGAGCGCAACATCCACGACGACACCATAACAATCGCCATTGACGAGCCCGACTGGGAAGTGCTCACGCTGAAGGCAGCCATGGCTGTCGGCGCACTGCTGATAGACCGCAAGGCGACAAAACTTGTCATAAAAGGAATGGACAGGGAGCAGCATGATACCTCATCACTCATTTCGCTGGCAGATGCCATCCTTCAGGCTGCGCGAATAAAATTCACCAAGACAGAATATATTTCTTGCCCGGGCTGTGGGCGCACGCTCTACAATCTGCAAGACACTATAAAGCGCATAAAACAGGCCACCAGCCATCTCGTTGGCCTTAAGATTGGCATCATGGGATGCATAGTAAACGGTCCTGGAGAGATGGCCGATGCCGATTATGGCTATGTTGGTGCAGGGCGTGGCAAGATTTCGCTCTACCACAAGAAGGAATGTGTGGCAAAGAATATCCCCGAAGAGGAAGCAGTAGACCGTCTGCTGAAATTGATAGAGGAGAACGAACGCTAAACATCCTGTTCGGCTAACGTGTAAACACGAAGACCGAAAACGGGTGCCGTAGCCAGCGCATGCTCCATTATTTCGCTTATAGCATGTTCAAACGGTAGCGCATCCTGTTCACTGAGCCAGAAAACAAACTCCACAGGCTGACCGGTAGGCGTGGCATCGAGCAGATGGGCCATGACAATCTTGTCGCTCAGCACCTGAGGATGGCTCTTAAGCCATTCCTCCATGTGGTTGCGGTATTGGGTCAGGTTGACTGAGCCGTCGTCGCTGACAGCGATGCTACGAAAATCAAAGAAGATTTTTCGCACTGCCTTGCGTCCTACGTTCTGTTTCATTCCCTTCCAATTCTGGAACGAACCATCAACGAGCATCTGCGGAGTGACTGTTATGATAGTGTTATCAAAGTTTCGCACTTTGACACAAGTCAGCGTTATTTCCTCCACAATGCCATCGGCTCCGGCAGAAGGCACCGTAATGCGGTCGCCAACGCTTACCATGTCGTTGGAAGTGAGGCGGATGCCTGCCACAAGACCTTTTATCGTGTCCTGGAAAGCCAGCATCAACAGTGCAGAGGCTGCGCCAAGTCCTGCGAGGAGTGTCGACGGATCCTTGTTGACCACAATGGCTACCACAACAATGACGGCAATGAAGATAATGATAATCTTAAGAACGCCAATGAAGGAGTAGAGATACTGTTGGCGCGATGTACGGCGGTCACCTTCAAGCAGACGGAACGAGTCGGCAAAGACTATGATGGTGCGCGCTGACATCACGGTGATATAAATGGCTGTCAGACGCGCCAGCGCCTCGCGGACCATGGGAAACTCTGCAAACACGGAGGGCAGAAGGCGCCAAACCACTATTGCAGGCACTATCTGGCATGCCGAGCGCAGCACGCGCTCACCGAGCAGAACGTCGTCCCAACGGTTAGACGTCTTACGAGTGAGGCGCGTAACCAACGGAATGCATAGACGTGACGCCCACCAAGCCAGCGCAGCAACTGCTATGGCGGCTACAACAAGCACGGCATGGGCTACGAGCGGCACGCTGTCGCCGCTGACCCCAATTGCTCTGATGTAAGGTTCGATATTCATTGTGTTAAAGGTGTTTCGTAGTTGCGACAGATGGTTTCACAGACGGCATCTTGAAACTGACGCGCCTGTTGAGCCGCCAGGGCCCCTTGATTGAGCACGGCAAAACAGAGCCTGTGGCCATTGGCGGCAGTGGCATAGCCTGCCAGCGACGATACAGCAGTGAGGGTGCCCGTCTTGGCACGCACGTTGTTCTCGGCAGCAGTGCCTTGCATGCGGTTCTTCAGTGTGCCGTCGCGCCCTGCTATCGGCAGTGACGGCAAAAGGTGGCTGTAAATTCCCTTGTGGTGGAAAGCGTATCGCAGCAGCATTGTCTCCATCTCGGCCGTAACGTAATTGTAGAGCGAAAGACCGCTGCCGTCGGCAATGCGGCACGGCACGCCACCGGCACCAGCCTTTTTAATGACCTGACGAATGGCAGTTGCGGCATCACGGGCGCGGGCAGGTTTACGCGCTGCCGCAGAGGATGCTATCTGGAAGAACATGGCCTCGGCATAGAAGTTGTCGCTCTGCTTCATCATGCGCTGCAAAACCTGGTCGATGCTGTGGGTGCGAATGGTGACGGTTGTGGATTGTCGTCTGGAGTTTGAGGTTTGGGGATTAGGTTCTTCGCCGAACGGAGAAGCGATGGTGTCTGTAAAAATAATGCCGGCATCATTGAGGCGCTGGGCGAAGCGTGCAGCAAATGCCGTGTCGCGTCCCACGGTAAGCGGCGAAAGAACGGGATTGTCGTCGTCCCAGCACCATCCCTCGCCATAGGGTTTGTCTTCCTTCATCGTAAGATCGGTGACAATGTTGCCACAGATGGTGTTCACGCCCATCTGCTTCACGCTTTCAGCCATGGCGATCAGGTCGTCGGTATCAAGGCGTGGGTCAAAGCCTCCCACGACACGCAAATCTCCAAACAGCACCGTATCGCACACTACTCCCGTATGGTACAACTGCGTACGGAACTTGTAGTTACCGCCCAGGCGGTCAAGCGCCGTCACGGCAGTGAAGAGTTTCATGGTGGAAGCAGGCCGCAGCGTCTGCTGAGCATTATAACTGAAGAGCACAGAGTCGGCAGTAAGGTCGTAGACCATCAGACCAGCCGTGGAAGTCTGAAGCAAAGGAAGCGCGCAGAGCGAATCAAGCAGCACCTGAACGTTTTCGGGCCATGGCAGCACACGCATGGTGTCTTCCTGACGATTGTCAACGGCGGTGGGCTGTGCCGGAAGACGGCAGACTGCTGCCAATAATCCTATTAATATAATAAGGTGTAATCTTCTATGCATAATATGCGTGCAAAGTTAGTGTTTTTTTTATGTTAATAATTATAGTGTTTGAAAAAAAATGGCTAATTTTGCCGACATGATAACCTATCCGGCCACAGGCGAGGCACACCGCCCTGGAAGAATTGAAGTGGTGTGCGGTTCCATGTTCTCAGGCAAGACAGAGGAATTGATACGCCGTATGCGTCGCGCGCAGTTTGCCAAACAGAAGGTTGAGATATTCAAGCCCACCATTGACACGCGCTACAGCGACGAGGAAGTGGTGAGCCACGACCACAAGTCGATACCCTCTACTCCCATCGACTCTTCTGCCTCTATTCTGCTGCTCTGTGGCGATACCGATGTAGTTGGTATTGACGAGGCACAGTTTTTCGACGATGGCATTGTAGATGTCTGCAACACCCTGGCCGACCGTGGCGTTCGTGTGATAGTGGCTGGCCTCGACATGGACTACCGTGGCATTCCCTTTGGCCCCATGCCCGCACTTTGCGCCGTTGCCGACGATGTCACAAAAGTGCATGCCATTTGCGTAAAATGCGGACGGCTGGCCTATCTTAGCCATCGCACCGTGGAGAACGACCGCCGCGTGCTGCTCGGCGAGACACAGGAATATGAGCCGCTCTGCCGTGAGTGTTACCAGCGCAGTGTGGCACAAGATAAGTGAACGCAGAATTATCATGGAAAAGCCTCCAAGCCCTATCACATTCGACATGTTTATACGCTGGGCGCTCTATGCAGTCGTGGCTATAGGCGTCTTGCTGCTGCTCAATTATCTTAGCGGCGTTTTGCTCCCCTTCTTTGTCGGATGGCTGCTGGCATATCTGCTCTACCCCAGCGTCAAGTTTATACAGCACAGGCTCCATTTCCGCAGTCGTGCGCTGAGCATCATTGTCACCATGACGGCCGTAGTGGCAGTGATTGCGCTCATCGTGTGGCTAATCATCCCTCCCCTGGTAGAGCAGATGGAGCGATTCGGTGAACTGACAACCCATTTCTTACAGCACGATGAGAATATACATAGCGTATCGGCCGTAATACAACAGTGGGTGCAGGAAAACCAGAAGGAGATAAGCAATTTCTTGCATAGCAGCGACTTCACCGACTTGCTGAAGTCTACCATGCCGCAACTGTTCAGCGTGCTGGGCCAAACGGCAAGCATAGTGATAAGCATCGTGGCCTCGTTTATCACGCTGCTCTACATGTTCTTCATTCTCATGGACTACGAATACCTTACGGAAAACTGGATAAGGATATTTCCAAAGCGCGTGCGTCCTTTCTGGCAAGGGCTTGCAGCCGACGTGGAGCAGGCATTGAATAACTACATGCGCGGACAGGGACTCGTGGCGCTCATCATGGGCATACTTTTCTGCATAGGGTTTACCATCATCGGCTTCCCTATGGCCATCGGACTGGGCATACTGATAGGCATCATGGACCTTGTGCCTTATCTGCACACCGTAGCGCTGGTGCCGACAGTGTTGCTTGCCCTGATGAAATCAGCCGACACGGGACAGAATTTCTGGATGATTCTCTTGTCGGCATTGATTGTGTTTGCCGTAGTACAGGTGATAATCGACATGATTGTCACGCCGCGAGTGATGGGAAAGGCTATGAACATGAACCCGGCCATACTGCTGCTCTCGCTGTCAGTATGGGGCGCGCTGCTTGGCTTTATAGGGCTCATCATTGCGTTGCCGCTCACCACGATAATCATGGTCTACTGGCAACGCTACATTACTCGCGAAGAAGAGCCGTAGCGTTTCGCTGACGCTCGTAGTCATCAAGTTTTCTAAGATAGTATTGCCGCACGTCGCTCCAGTGATAGTATGGCGCAATATCGGTAGCGATCGGGAGAGTAGCCTCGTTTTCATTGAGAAGCACCTTTACGAGAACGTCATCGTCGAGCGGACTTTCACGATAGAACACAAACTGGATGTTGCTTGCCATCGGAAAAACAAGACAAGCCCACCAGCCACGCTCTTCAAGTTCATCCAGACTGAGCGTCTGGTATCCAAATCCATTTATATCCATCAGACACGCCAGCGGAAGCACTACTGTCTCATGGCCGAAGCGTAATTGAACTCCCGGGTGCTTCTGCCATATGCAACTGTCGGCATCGCTGATAATCTGGCGCAGCAGATAGCGCTGCGTATAGGGCTGCGTTCCTCCGTTAAGAAGTGACGGACCATACATAATGTACCACCAGGCATTCTCTTTCTGCCAAAACTGATGGATTTCCTCGTAAGTGAACATCTCTATCAGGCTCGTCATGTGGCTCATCCTTGTGTTCTGTTGTATCAGAGCCGTTTTTAGCAGGTAGTAATTGAGCCAAACGTCATCGACTTTTTCGCGTAGATATGTCGTATCGTTGAAGATGAGCGACATCAGACGTGGGTTGTGCTCACGCAGCGCACTATATGCATCGTAGGCTTGCTTTGCCCTGTGTGTCATCATGCTATCGCGCAAAAGTCTGTCCTGATGATTCATATAGTACATGGTTCGGCGCGATGCGTCGATGCGTATTTGCAATTTCGGATTGAGCGCGAGCATTCCTTGAAGGGCCGAACCCATTGAGAGAATGCAGCGATTTACGGTAGTGCTCTTTGCGTCAATGTTTGCCTTGCCATTGAAAACATCGGGGAATCGCATCATCATCCGTCGTGCTATGCCACGATGCTGCTGCTTTCCGAGTTCGCTGAGATCGCCCCAGCGCCCTTCAGAGTCGTTGATGATGTTCTCCAACTGCTCCAAGACCTGGCGGCCTATGGCAGTAAGTTTTCCAAGACTGTCAGCCGTGTGTAGAATTTTGTAGGGAATGTCGTATCCTTTGCGCGAATTGAGATAACGCGAGCCGTGACGGCCGTAGTGGCTGATATAGAACGGGCGCTTGCCTGCTGGTGGCGGAGTGAGCGGCATGAGAGTAGAGTCGGGATATATGCAGTAGTTGCTCGCTGAGAAGTTGCGGTTCAGGCTGATATGCTCGAATGCGTGCTGAGCCATGGCGTTGCCTGCCATGCCTGTCAGAGCAAGAGCCGCGATGAGCGCAATATGCAGTAGCCTATTCTTCATACGAGTCGAGTTTTCTTAGGAAGTAACTGCGGAAATCGCTCCACTTATAATATGGCGCCATATCGCTCGGGAGCGGAAGAGTGGCTTCATTTTCATTGAGCAAAATCTTGAAGAGCACATCGGTATCGGCAGGATCGCGCCTGTAGAATACCATCTGGATGTTTGCCGCCATGGGGAAAATCTTGTAGTTGACCCATCCGCGTTGCTCCAGCGACTCAAGGTCGTCCGTTGCAATGCCATAGCCGTTGATATCCATCAGGCAGACGAGCGGCATAACCATTGTTTCATGGCCATAACGCAGTTGTGCACAGGGATATTCCAGTGCAATACAACTGTCGGCGTCGGCAATGATGCGGCGAAGCAGATTGCGCTGCGTGAAAGGCTGTTTCCCGCCATTGATTGTTGAGCCTCCATAGGCGATATACCACCACGCATTTTCCTTCTGCCAGTTGCGATAAGCCTCTTCTGTGTTGAAAATATCGTAGAGCGTGATTTTGCGTCGCAAATCCATGCTCTGCACATTGCTTGCAACCTTAAAAAGATAGTAATTCAGTTTTCCAGCATCGACATTTTGCCTTGCATAGGCGGTGTCGCTGAAGAGTTCGCTGACGAGACGACTGTTAATCTCGCGCTTCTGTGCGTATTCGTCATACCGGGCCTGCGTTGCCGAGTCCATCTTCTGCGCTATGAGTTTCTTGTCCTGCTGGTTCATGTAGTACATGTCGTGATAGGAAGCGTCATGGTATATGCGCAACTTAGGATTGACTGCCTTTATCTCGAGCAGTGCATTTTCCATGGAGAGCAGACAGCGTAGCACTGTCGTACTCTTGGCGTCTACCACGGCATTGTCGGCAAACACTTCCGGAAAACGCTGCATCATGCGACGGGCTATCTCTCTGTGCTGCCGGGCACCGAGCGATGTCAGTTCGCCATTGCGGTTATCTGCCTCGCTACGAATGGCTATGAGCCGCTGCAGAACGTCATGGCCCAGGGGAGTAAGTTTTCCGGCACTGTCGGCAGCGGAAAGGATGTCATAAGGAATGTTGTAGGTGATATTCTTGATGTGATGGCGAGAGCCGTGGCGGCCATAGTGACTTATGTAGAACGGGTTTTTTCCCGACGGCGGTGGTGTCAGCCTATGCTGCACAGGTCCTGGATAGGCCATGTAGTTGCTGGCCGAACAGCGAATATTCTTTCGGATATCTTCGCGCGGCGTCTGCCCACTTATCCCGACAAATGGCATCAGCAGGACAAGTGTCTGCAGAAATCGTCTGACAAAAGACTCTGGCATAACATCGGCAAAGTTACGAAAAGTCGAGAGCAGAACAAAATAAACTGGTTTTATTTTTTATGCCGAGACATTATAGTTACTGCCTACAGAGCGAGTATTCAGAGCCTCACTTGCGTAGCACGGCGACGCAGGCAGCGCCTATAAACAGGCTGACGCCTGCTACGAGCATCATGGTGCTCTGGGCCGAGCCTACCAGCGTGAGGATGGTGCCGCCAAGTGCTGCAGCAATGATCTGCGGCACGCAGATGGTGCCGTTGAAGAGGCCGAGATATGCTCCCATGTGTCCGTAGCCCTGCAGGGCGTTGGTGACCAGCGCAAACGGCATGGCGAGCATGGCAGCCCACGCGCAGCCGATGAGCAGGAAGGGCACGAAGAGCACATACTGGTCGTGGATGAACGGTACCATGGCAAAGCCTGCGCCGCCTAATACGAGGCTGAGGGCGTAGGCGAACTTGGCATTACGGAACTGCGTAAGCACGGCAGCCCACACTACGGAGCCGATGGCCTGCACAGCAAAGAGAATGCCCACCCAGTCGCCGGCATCCTGATAAGCCTTTGTGGAGACATCGGTGGTGCCCCATACGGTATCGGCAATGGTGCCTGCGGTATAGGTCCACATGTACATAAAGGCAACCCAGCAGAAAAACTGGATGACCCCAACCTTCCAGAAGGTTGACGGGGCATTCTTCAGCAGCATAATCCAGTTGGCCGAACCGGTGTCTTCTGTGTTCTCCTTGCTTCCGTTGTATTCGGCATATTCCTTTGGCGGCCACTCTTTCACCTTTAGCGTGGTATAAATGACGCAAAGTATCAGGATGGCTGCGCCGATGTAGAACGACCAGATGACAGAGTCGGGGATGACTCCCTTGGCAGCCACGTTGCTGATGCCGACAAAGGCGAAGACATATGGGAACACATAGCCCACCACGCTGCCTGCATTGCAGAGAAACGACTGTATGCTGTAGGCCTTGGTCTTCTGTTCCTCGTTGACCATATCGCCGACGAGCATCTTGAATGGCTGCATGGCCATGTTGATGCTGGTATCGAGGAACATGAGTGCCACGAGTCCGAAGATGAGGGCTGCTCCTACGGTAAGTCCGAACGAGCCGGAATTGGGCAGCAGGCACATCACCAGCACTGCCACTGCTGCGCCGACAAAGAGATAGGGGATGCGGCGGCCGAAGCGCGTCCACGTCTTGTCGGACAGCGTTCCCACGATGGGCTGCACAAGGATGCCCATCAGCGGTGGCAATATCCAGAAATAACTTAGATCGTGAGGGTCGGCACCGAGCGTTGCAAAGATGCGTGAAATGTTGGCCGACTGCAGTGCATAGGCTATCTGCACTCCAAAAAAACCAAAACTTAGGTTCCATAGCCCCCAGAAGGGCAAACTGGGCTTCTTTTTCAATTCCATATCGTTTATTTTACAATTATCTTTTATTATCTTGACGACAACTTTTACAACTTAGAACAACTTTCTTGTATTGTATTGTATCGCATCAATCATTGGTATGGATAGTTGTTTGTTGTTATCTGTTGTCTTGGTTGTCGTCTTAAAAAAGCGTGATTTTATTTTTGAGCACTGCACATCCTTATCGCGTGGTGCCGCGGATGACGAGGCGGGTGCGGACGATGCGGCGCTCAGTGTGCTCTTTGGGAATGGTGCCTTCGACGTGGGCAATGAGAATATTGGCTGCCTCTTCGCCAACTTGGCGGCCGCGCTGCTCTACAGTGGTGAGCATCGGGTCGCAGGCTATGGCACGATAGCCATTGGTAAATCCGCACACCGAAACGTCGTCGGGCACTCGCAGCCCCATTCTCTTGGCGGTGTACATAATGCCTATGGCCGTGTCGTCGTTGATGGCAAAGAAGCCGTCGGGCCTGTTGTCGGAAGTGAGCAGTTCGGGGGTGACGGCCTCGGCATCTGCGCGGTTGTCGCAGAAGCGCGTCAGTTCGCTGTCATATTTTATACCATGCTTCAGCAGCGCATCCTTATAGCCGTTGAAGCGGTTCTTCGATATTTCCAGGTTCATCTGCGAGCCGAAATAGGCAATGCGGCGACAGCCCGTCTCGATGAGGTGAGTCACGGCGTTGAAGGCTCCCATGTAATCGTCGACCACGACGCGGCTGGCATTCACGCCCGTGCAGATGCGGTCGTAGAACACCAGGGGGATGCCCAGGCCGAGAAGCTTCTGGAAGTGGTCGTAGCGCACGGTGTCCTTAGCCTGCGACACGATGATGCCGCAGACCTTGTTCTCGTAGAACGACTGGCAGATGGCCACTTCGCGCTCGTAGCTCTCGTTGCTCTGAGCCACCAGCAGGCGGTAGCCGCGTGACGAGGCTTCCTCTTCGATGCCCGAGAGGATGGTTGAGAAGTAGTAGTGGGTGAACTGCGGAATGATGACACCGATTATTTTCATAGGCTGAACCCTGCTCTTGCGGAGCGACTCTGCTATGAAATTGGGAAAGAAATTGTGTTCGCGTGCGTACTTTTTTATAATTTCCCTACGCTCTGCACTGATGCGCGGGCTATCTTTAAGGGCTCGTGAAACTGTTGCTACCGAAACACCAAGAGCTTCGGCAATGTCTTTCATTGTTATAGGCGTAGTTTCATTCATGGCGGTTAGTTGCTAAGGCAAAGATATTTATTATGTCTGCCAGACACATCTATTTGCAGATAAACGGCATGAC
>CALFIY010000059.1 GCA_937877595.1 uncultured Prevotella sp. | reverse complement strand
GTCCGATTCGCTTCTGCAGGGGGATAGGGTCGCCGGTAGTGGTGTCGTAGCGGCTTGCGAGATAGGGCGCTTCGCCACATGTGATTTCCATACGGGTGGAGCGGACATAGTCCTCCCAGGTTTTGCCTTCTTCCGCCCACCACGCCTCATCAACCAAGTCGTTCTGAGCATTGCATATCCACGACGGAGTAAACACCTCCGCCATATCCTTTGAGCGGTCGGTCTGCTGCTCCCTGCTCTTAAGCACACGGGGCATGACCACCATCCTGCGCTCGCCAGCAATAAGGCATGGCAGAATCTCAGAATGGTAGCCATATTCCGGACCAAGCGACTCGTAGTCGTGCGTAGCCCAGAAGATATTACGGCCAGTGGTGTGGTCGAGCAGCAGAGTGTCAAGCACTCCTTCTGTCATCGCCCAAAGTACGTCTTCCCCAATGGCCTTTGTGGAAGTATCGTTGTCATTGTTTGGCATTTAGTGCTTATAACTTTCAGGACGATAAGCACTTATCGGAACTCTTTGGACTTTATCTACAGCAAAGCCTCTATACACGATAAAAGCGTGTCCGCTCTTATCGTATGTAGAGGCCGTGAGATTGCCCACCAGAAAGATAAGTGACGTCCACGCCATAAGCGCGAACAATCACAATTATCGAATTTGCTGGTAATTTAGAAATTTCTCACGTTTCTACATACTTCTAATAACTGCTCATGTCGTTATTGTTTTACCCTCAAAAGTCATACTGCCCACTCATCGCTCTGGGTGTCGCTCGCTTTTTCTTGAGGCTTGCCGCGCTACTGTTGGCTGCAAAGTCAGAAACGGCGCCTGGCAGTACTTGAAGGCAAAAGTACAAATAATATTTTTAAGGACAAATTTTCGCGACAAATGTTTTTCGTCGTGCAGCAATTTTTCTCCCAGCTGTTTTTTCTGAAAAAAACACTGTTTTTATTTTCGTAAAAGCTGTTTTAATTTTTTTAAAAGCAGTGTTTTTTAAAATAAAAAGCGTTATGATTTTTTCTCCGCATGCACAGGCGCTCGCCACACTGTAAATAAAAAAATGGAGACCTGCAAGTAACACTTGCAAATCTCCATTCACTTTTGTGATCCCGCAGGGATTCAAACCCTGGACCTTCAGAACCGGAATCTGACGCTCTATTCAACTAAGCTACGGGACCAAGCGGCTGCAAAGGTAGGACTTTTAATTCATAATCCATAATTCATAATTCATAAATTTAGAGAAGTGAATTGTGAATTAAACTCTTTTAACCTCTTCTGCTTGCTGCTGAGCATCAAGAACGAAGTTGATGCCTTGCTCGCGATGGCATACGCGTACCTCTATGCCAAACCTGTCGTGGATATGCTGGGCAAGATGCTGCGCAGAATAGACACTGCGATGCTGGCCGCCCGTACAGCCGAAGGAGAACATCAGTGAGGTGAACCCACGCTGGATGTAGCGGCGGACATGGGCATCGGCAAGTCGATAGACGCTGTCGAGGAATGTTAGTATTTCGCCGTCGTTCTCAAGAAATCTTATTACGGGCTCGTCAAGGCCGGTAAGTTGTTTGTACGGCTCGTAGCGGCCTGGGTTGTGAGTGGAACGGCAGTCGAAAACATAGCCGCCGCCATTGCCGCTCTTGTCCTCGGGAATACCCTTGCGGAAACTGAAACTGTAGATGCTCACAACAAGTGGGCCACTGCCGTCGTACTTGGAGAATGTGGCAGGACCGTCTTGCGGATGGGGCGTGTAGGGATTGCGGTCGGTGGTCTTATAGCCGTCGGAACGTCTGGCGGCAACTTCAATCTGCTTGAACTGAGGCAGGCCGCACAGTTGGTTGAGCACCTCCATCAGGTGGGGGTAGGGGAACGACGTGCTGTCAATCAGTTCGCGCAGGTTGGTGATGGCAGGTGGAATGGACGTGATGAAATGCTGCTTGCGCTCGAAATAGCCACGGAAGCCGTAAGCCCCAAGTACCTGCAGAATGCGGAACAGAACGAAAAGGGAGAGCCGAGCAACGAAATGGTGTGGACGAGGCACCTCAACGTATTGCTTCAGTGCGTTGTAGTATTCGTAGACCAGTTCGCGGCGCAACTTATGTGGATATTTGGCCGATGCCTGCCACAGGAAAGAGGCCAGATCATAGTAATATGGGCCGCGTCGTCCGCCTTGGAAGTCGATGAAATACGGCTTGCCGTCGACAAGCATAATGTTGCGCGCCTGAAAATCACGATACAGGAAAGCATCGGAGCGCTCCTGAGTCAGGTCTTTGGCCATAAGGCGGAAATCGGCTTCGAGTTTGAGTTCGTGAAAGTCGATATTGGTGGCCTTGAGAAAGCAGTACTTGAAGTAGTTGAGGTCGAAGAGCACCGAATTGACATCGAATTCTGCCTGCGGATAGCAGTTGGAGAAATCGAGCCCATCAGCGCCGCGCAGTTGGATGCTTGGCAGTTGTCGTATGGTGCGCTTCAGCAGTTGCTGCTCCTCAACGGTGTATCGGCCTCCGGCTTCACGTCCGCCACGAATGGCATCGAACAGCGACATGCTGCCAAGGTCGGTCTGCAGATAGCGCAACTCGTCGCCGCTAACAGCCAGTATGCGTGGTACGGGAAGTTGCAGGTTAGCAAAATGGCGGCAGAGATATACAAAGGCATGGTTTTCGTCGCGACTTGTACCGATACATCCCACGACAGTAGTGCCGTCGTGGGATGTAATGCGATAGTACTGACGATTGCTGCCCGCGCCAGGCAACTTGCTGACGTCGGCAGGCTCCGAGCCACACCATTGTGTATAGAGATCGGTCAGTTGCTGCATGTCTTTACTTCTTGTTGTCAACTGCAGCCTGCTCTATGGGCAGCGCAAGGCGGTAGTTTTCAATGTAGCGGTTGAATCCGTCGATGTCGGATGGCGTGGGCTCAACGCTCACTCCTGTGTTGCCGGCGAAGACGTTCTCGTCGAGATAGTCGGCAAGCGACAGATGCTTCACATTGTTTACAGCATAGCCTGCAAGCAAGGCAATACCCCATGCACCGCCTTCGCCTGCCGTCTCCATGACGGATATTGGCGACGCAAGCGCAGCAGCCAGCATGCGCTGACCTACTCCTGGCGTCTTGAAGTATCCGCCATGTCCGGTAATGCGGTCTACCTTGACATGTTCCTCTTTGAACAGAATGTCATTGCCTAACTTGAGAACACCGATGGCTCCGTAGAGATGGGCACGCATGAAGTTGGCGAGAGTAAACTTGTCGCTGGCAGAGCGGACAAACAGCGGACGACCGTCGGAAAGTCCTGTGACAGGTTCGCCCGACACATAGTTGAAACTGAGCAGGCCGCCACAGTCGGCATCGCCCTCAAGAGCCTTGTTGAACAGACTACCATAAAGTTCGTTCATGTCAACGGGAACGCCAAGCATTTGCTGGAATTCCTTGAAAAGGCCAACCCATGCATTAATGTCGCTGGTACAATTGTTGCAGTGGACCATGGCAACAAGCGAGCCATCGGGTGTGGTCACCATGTCAATCATTTCGTATGGGCGCGACAGTTCTTTCTCGAGAACAATCATTGAGAATGACGATGTTCCGGCAGACACATTTCCCGTGCGCTGCTTTACGGCATTAGTTGCCACCATTCCTGTGCCGGCATCGCCTTCTGGAGGACACACGGGAATGCCTGCGCGAAGATGACCTGACACGTCGAGCATCTTGGCTCCTGCTTCGGTCAGTTCTCCGGCATATTCGCCAGCGCTTAGCGAGCGTGGCAGAATGTCGGGCAAATGCCAAGAGAAACCACACGGAGCAATGAGATCGTCAAACTTACTGACCATCGTAGCATCGTAGGTCTTGGTGTTCGGATCGACGGGAATCATGCCCGACGCATCGCCTACACCAAGGACGAACTGACCCGTCAACTGCCAGTGTACGTAACCGGCGAGGGTAGTGAGATAGCGAATGTCTGCAACATGTTTCTCATTATTAATAATACACTGATACAGATGACTGATGCTCCAGCGCAGCGGAATGTTGTAGTTGAATAACTTCGACAGTTTGGCAGCAGCCTGAGCAGTGTTGGTGTTGCGCCATGTGCGGAAGGGAACAAGGAGTTTCTCTTCACTGTCAAAAGCCATATAGCCATGCATCATGGCAGAGAAACCAATGGCGGCAAGCGACTCAATCTCGCATCCATATCGAGAGGCAACGTCATGGCGAAGGCTGGAATAGCAGTCTTGCAATCCATGCCAGATGGCCTCTATAGAGTAGGTCCACAGACCGTCGACCAACTGGTTCTCCCAGTCGTGGGCGCCTTGTGCAATGGGCTGGTTATGCTCGTCGATGAGCACAGCCTTGATGCGGGTAGAGCCAAACTCTATTCCGAGAATGGCTTTACCGCTTTCTATTACTTGTTTTGCATTCATGTCAGTTTATTTCAATGATTTGTTCAGCATGAAATATAGTTCGTTGTTGCGCAACTGCTGCTTGAATTCATCGGTCTTGGTGTTGCGGTTGATGCGCACGTATTCTATGCCGAGAATTTCTGCAAAGTCGTCCCAGTACTCTTCAGTGATGTCATACGAGAAAGCACTGTGATGCGTGCCTCCTGCGAGGATCCATGCGCCTGCACCAATCTCGAATGTCGGCTGCGGCACCCAAAGTGCAGAGGCAACTGGCAGTTTTGGCATGGGCTGCGGCTCGATACATTCCACTTCCTGAGAGATGAGGCGGAAGCGATTGCCAAGGTCTACAACGGTAGCCTTGATGCCGCTGCCAACCTTCGATGTGAACACCAGTCGCGCGGTAGGCTGTTTGCGTATGCCGATGCCAAGGAAATGGACTTCCAGAGTAGGACGGTCAGTGGCAATGAGCGGACAAACCTCAAGCATGTGGCTCTGCAGGCAAGAAGAGCGGTCGCCGGCAAAGTTGAGCGTGTAGTCTTCAAGGAATGAGCATCCCTTTGGCAGTCCCTGCTGCATCACCCAAAGCGTGCGGCAGAGGCAAGCAGTCTTCCAGTCGCCTTCAGCACCGAAGCCAATTCCCTCGGCCATCAGTCGCTGTGAGGCAAGGCCTGGTATTTGGTCGAAGCCAACGAAGTTGGGGTCGTTGATGTCGGCATCGCCAAGGTCGTCGAAGTTTGTTGTGAATGCCGTAGCACCTTCGTCGGCAAGCACACGGCGCAGTGCTATCTCTGCCTTTGCAGCATTGCGCACCTTCTCCCAGTAGACGGCTTCGCCAGTCTCGTCAATCTTGACGACATACTGCTTCTTGTACTCTTCGACAAGGGCATCGGTCTCGGTATCGGTCACCTTCTTGAAGTATTCCATCAGCGAAGAGACGGGATAGTAGTCGACATGATAGCCAAGACGCTGTTCAAACTCAACGCGGTCGCCATCGGTGACGGCAACGTTGTTCATGTTCATGCCAAACATAAGGCAGCGCACCTGGCGAGCATCGGCAACACCGGCGGCAACACGTGCCCACACGGCAATCTTCTGCTGAACAGCCTCGCTCTTCCAGTAACCGCATACCACCTTGCGTGCAACGCGCATGCGAGTACAGATATGACCAAACTCAATGTCGCCATGGGCTGACTGGTTAAGGTTCATAAAGTCCATATCAATATCGCTCCAGGGTATTTCTGCATTATATTGCGTGTGGAAATGTAGCAGTGGCTTCTGCAGAGCCTGCAGTCCCTTTATCCACATCTTGGCTGGCGAGAAGGTGTGCATCCATGTGATGATGCCGGCGCAGCGGTTGTCGTTGTTGGCGGCTTTCATAACGTCCTCAACTTCCTTAGAACTGTTGGCCGTGCCCTTGTACACTACCTTTATAGGAATGATGCCACTATTGTTAAGTCCTTCTACCATTTCCTTCGAGTGAGCGTCGACGGCTACTACTGCATCGCCGCCATAAAGCAACTGCGCACCTGTTACCCACCATAGTTCTAAATTTTCAAATCCCTTAATCATAGTATCAGGCTCCTCTCTTATCTCCCGAAACGGGAGAAGACCAGTCAGGAGCATGGGTCTTTTGTTATTAGATATTGTTTTCTTCCGACGCCGGTCCACAAAAGGCTTGGACCAGAGTCGCTTATTTCTTTTTCTGTCCGTAATAGGCATTTGGGCCATGCTTGCGCGAGAAGTGTTTCTCAACGAGCAGTGGATTCATGGTTGTATTGGGATTTACCGAGAACGACACGAAAGCCATCTTTGCCACCTGCTCCAGGACAACGGCATTGTAGACGGCATTGTCGGGATTGGTGCCCCAAGAGAACGGGCCATGGTTCTTGACCAAAACGCCTGGCGTATGGACTGGATTAATCTCGCCCTTCAGGATGCGCTCTACTATCACCATGCCCGTGTTGTATTCGTATTGCTCCATCTGCTCTTTAGTCATGTCGTCTGTGCATGGAATGTCGTCGTGGAAGTAGTCGGCATGAGTGGTACCTATATTTGGAATGTCAAGTCCTGCCTGAGCCCATGCTGTAGCATAGGTGGAGTGGGTGTGGACGATGCCTCCAAGTTCGGGGAATGTGCGATAAAGCACGAGATGCGTCGGGGTGTCTGAAGATGGGTTTAAGTCACCTTCTACAACCTTTCCTGTCTCAAGGTCTACAACTACCATGTCGCTGGCTTTCATCACATCGTAACTGACGCCAGAGGGTTTAATCACAACAAGGCCATTCTCGCGGTCTATGCCGCTCACATTGCCCCATGTGAAAATGACAAGATTATGTTTTACAAGGTCAAGATTGGCCTGAAATACTTTCTCTTTTAGTTCTTCTAACATTGTGATAAAGATTTTAAGGTTGGGAGATTGTTCATAGTTTGAAATTGGAGTCTTCCTGAAAGGCTTCTTTGTTGAAATGGTACAGGAAGGCACCGCGCTTGGAACTCGTCTTATCTATGAAAGGAGTCTTCTCAATAAAGTACATATCCTTGACGCGCTTGCGGAAGTTGCGCTTGTCGAGGGCTTCTCCATTGACGGCCTCATAGAGTTTCTGCAGTTGCGTGAGTGTAAACAGGTTGGGGAGAAGTTCAAAGCCCACAGGCGCTGTCTTTATCTTCTCGCGCATCAGGCGTCGTGCCTTGTCGACCATCTCCATGTGGTCGGAGAAGAGAGCCGGGGTATTGTCAATGTCAACCCACTCCAACTGATAGGCTTTGCGCTGTGCATCGCTATAGTCGTTGACATTGATAAGAGCATAGTAGGCAACGGATATCACTCGCTCACCAGGGTCGCGGTCCACGCTGCCGAAGGCGCCCACCTGCTGCATATAAACATTTTCCATACCTGTGAGATGGAGCAACGTACGTTTGGCTGCATCGTCAAGACTCTCGTCGCAGCGGACGAAGCCTCCGTAGAGGCTCCATTCGCCACGGCCAGGGTCCATCTGACGTTTGCCGATAAGTATCTTCAGTTTGTTGTCGTCGAAACCGAAGATGATGCAATCGACGGCCACAAGAACTCTCTGGTGTTCCTGATAGTATGCAGTCATTTTATTACCAGAAGTAAATGTAGAATGCTACTGTGATGCTGAGAATGATGATGGTATGGATGATGTCCCAGTGGTTCCAACTGGCACGGGTTGCAGCACGCTGCTCGGGAGTGGAGGTGCCGAACACCAGACCTTGTATCTTCTTCTCGTCGGGCGCCTCTGTACACAGCGATACAAGAATCACAACAAGACAGCAGAATATGAGCATTACTCCACAGAAGTACAGCCAGTTGAAATCGAAGAACACAGCCTTGAACCATGAGTCGGAAGCATCGGTAGCGTTGCTGTAGTAAACTTTAGCGCCAAGACGTGTAAGGCCGATGATGATACCCGACAGGAGTCCCCACATGCCGCCTTTGGCAGAAGCGCGCTTCCAGCAGATACCAAGCAGGAAAGCAGAGGCAATGCCAGGAGCCAAGACAGACTGTACGTCCTGAAGGTAATTGTAGAGCACGTCGCCTACAGAACGCATTATGGGAATCCACAGGATACCGAGTACTACGATGACAACGGTGGCCATCTGGCCGATGCGTACCAACTGCTTCTCGGATGTTTCCGGCTTCAGGCGCTTCCAGAAGTCAATAGTGAACAGCATTGCCGACGAGTTGAACAGCGAAGCGAGCGACGACATAAGGGCTGCAAGGATACCGCAGACAACCAAACCCTTAACACCGGCAGGAAGAACTTTCGCCACGAGGGTAGGGAAGGCGGCGTCTGGTGTGGACAATACAAACACCTCACCGTTAGGCAGCGTGATACCTCTAGTGCTTAAAGCATAGGCTATCATGCCCGGGATGAGGAACAAGAACACAGGCAGCAACTTCAAATAGGCGCCAAATATAGTGCCTCGGCGGCTCTCTTTCTCGTTCTTGCCCGACAACACACGCTGTACGATGTACTGGTCGGTACACCAATACCAGAAACCAATGACGGCAGAACCGACCAAAGCACCAAGCCAAGGATACTGTGGGTCGCGCAGGTCGCGCATAAGGTCGGTCATGTGGTCGCCGTACTCATTGACGGTCTGGATGGAGCAGGCTGCCATCATTTCGTCCCATCCGCCCAAGGCTTTCAGACCAAGCACGAGGATAATCAAAGAACCGAGCAAAAGGATAGGGGTCTGCAGTACACTGGTGTAGAGCACGCTCTTCATGCCGCCGAAAACGGTATAAAGGGCCGTGATGAGCACAAGTCCGATGGCGGCAATCCAGAAGAAGTCGACGCCCCACATCTCCTTGATGCCGAATACCTGCTGGAAAACAAGACCGCCAGCGTAAACTGTGACGGCAACTTTGGTCAGCACATAACTGATCAGCGAAATGACAGACAATATGGTGCGGCTCTCCTTGTTGAAGCGGCGCTCCAAAAATTCCGGCATGGTGTAGACCATGGAACGCGTGTAGAACGGAACAAACACCCAGCCAAGGATAAGTATCATCCAGCCCTGGATTTCCCAGTGAGCCATGGCCATACCTGACGAAGCGCCGGCACCGGCAAGTCCGATAAGGTGCTCAGAACCGATGTTTGAGGCGAATATTGATGCACCAATAGCAATCCACGTTGCATCCTTGCCGCCAAGAAAATAGTCTGCAGAGTTGTCGTTTTTCTGTGATACAACCCAAATCACAATGCCAATCAGCGCGCAACAGAAGACGCCAATGACAATCCAGTCTAATAATGCCATAATTAGTTTTTGAGTTTTTGAGTTTTTGAGTTTTTGAGTTATAAAAATATTATTACCTGTTCTTCCAAAGTTTTGTCATGTCTTCCAGTGTCTTGCCTTTTGTCTCGGGCACCAGTCTCCACACGAAGACGGCAGCCAACAGACAAATGATGCCATACAGGCCATAGGTGAACCAGTGGCCGAAATCATCGCCTTCTGTGAGGTGCATATTGAACATTGGCACGAAGGTTGACGAAACAATGAAATTGAAGATCCACTGGAAAGCCACTGCAATGGCTACAGCACCACCGCGTATCGTGTTGGGGAATATCTCTGCAATGAGAACCCAGCAGATTGGACCCCATGAGAACATGAACGATGCGGCATAGACCATGATGGAGGCTGCTGTTATCAACTCCATACCTTCGTGGCCGAATGTCAGAGCCACGCCAAGAGCACCGACTGCCATGCCCAGTGAACCGTAGATGAGCAGCGGTTTGCGTCCCCACTTCTCTACAGTGAAAATGGCTACCAACGTGAACAATATATTTACGATGCCCATGAAGACGGTAATGACCATTGGATTTTCCATGCCCATGTCGCCAAAGATGCGCGGCGCGTAATAGAGCACAGCATTTATTCCAACAGCCTGTTGGAACACGGAGAGCATAATGCCAACGAAGATACACATCCAGCCATAGGTGAGCAGGCGCTCGGTCTTGACAACCATTGTGTCCTTGATGTCTTGCAGAATTTGTCCTGCTTTGGCCGAACCGTTTATCTTTGCAAGTATGCTCTTGGCTTTATCGTCCTGTCCGATGCTTACCAGATAGCGCGGCGTTTCCGGCACAAAGCATATCAGCAGAGCGAAGATACCTGCAGGCACGGCCTCGCTACCGAACATGTAGCGCCAGCCTGTCGTCACCGTCCACTGAGCAGCAGGATTGATGGCTGCAATGCCCTTGCCCATTTCCTCGACTATTGGTTGTATGTGGTCGCCTAAGATGAAGAAATTTACGAAATAGACCACCAACTGGCCAAAGATGATGGCAAACTGGTTCCAACTGACCAACATTCCGCGGATGTTTGACGGCGCTACTTCACCAATGTACATCGGACAGATGGCTGAAGCCAGACCGACGCCAATTCCACCGATGATACGATATACGTTGAACATAATGAGCAATAAATAGGACGGGGTACCCTTTTCAAAGAACAGGAACTCCGGCTTCATAGAGCCCAGTGCTGATATAAAGAAAAGCAGGCCGGCCACGATAAGCGATTTTTTACGTCCTAGGCGTGTTGCCAACAGTCCCGACAATGCAGAACCTATGATACAGCCTATCAATGCTGATGCAGAAGTGAACCCATGCCAGCCGTCTGTATACGCAAAATCCTTGGCTTCCATGAAGAATGCCTGCAGACCTTTCTCTGCACCAGAAATTACTGCGGTGTCATATCCAAAAAGCAAGCCACCAAGAATGGCTACCATGACAATGCTGATGAGGTAGCCTCTATTGCCTTTGTCTGTGTTGTTCATAGTTAATGTCTTTGTCCTTTGGACGATGGTTACTTTACAGAGAATTTATATGCGGCGTGGCTATAATATTTCTCGCCGGGATTAAGGGTTGGCTGTACCCAGTCGGCTCTGTTAGGAGAGTCGGGATATTTCTGGCTTTCCAGACAGACGGATACATGCTTTGGATATTTTATGCCATGCTTGCGGATGATATCAGCATCACGGCCAACACCTTGGAAATTTCCGCTGTATACCTGAACGCCAGGCTCATTGGTGTACATCTCCATGAAGATACCCGTTTGAGGACTATAGAGCGAAGCACAGACAATGGTGTCGTCGCCTTTGCCATCCTTGAATGTGTTCAGACAGAAATTGTGATCGTAGCCCGTGGCGTTCTGTATCTGGTCATAGTCAGAATGAATACTGTCGCCTACAGCATGCGGAGTGCGGAAGTCCATAGGCGTACCTTCTACTGAACGTATCTCGCCTGTAGGAATATATGCCTTGTCACTTGCGGTGAACTTGTCAGCATTGACATACAAAATCTGGTCGTATGCTGCCTTGGTAAAATCACCGCTAAGGTTATAGTAGTTGTGGTTGGTCTGATTGATTATGGTTGGCTTGTCAGTCTCAGCCTCCCAGGTTATATCTAATGTATTGTTGTCGAGAATGGTGTATGTGGTCGTGGCTGCAACTC
>CALFIY010000058.1 GCA_937877595.1 uncultured Prevotella sp. | reverse complement strand
GACAGAGAGAACGGTTCTTTCCAGGACTTTGAACGGTTCTTTCCAAAGTTTCCCTACGCTGGCGTTTTGGGGCAATGGCTACCATACGCTATAATCAGTCATTCTGGCCAACATAGCCAACGGGCAAGGTCCGGGACAAATGCCTTTTATCCCCGAGGGATAAATGGCTTTTGTCTCCGGGATAGATGCCTTTTATCCCCGAGGGAGCAGTGCAGACTGCATGATGTTGGCCGGCGGCCGCTGGTGGTCCAGTTCGTTTTTCATGAAGTCCATGTAGGGTGCCACGTGCGCGAAGAACAGCCGGAAGTCCTCGCAGAAGTAGTTCAGGCCCGGCTCGCCGTCGGCTGCACGGCAGAAGCGGTCTTTGGGGCAGCCGCCGTGACAGGCGAACAGCCAGCGGCACTCGCGGCACTGCCGGGGCAGGGCATCGCGCTTGCTGCGCCCGAAGCGCAGCTGGCGTGGGCTGTACATCATGGAGGTGATGCTGGCGTGGTGGATATTGCCCAGCCGGTACTCAGGAAACACGAAATGGTCGCAGGAGTAGAGGTCGCCGTTGGCCTCGATGACGGCGGCATGGCCGCAGGTGGCGCACATGGTGCATACGCCCGGCTCCACGCCAGCCCAGCAGGCCAGCGTGGAGTCGAAGAGCTGCACGAACACACGCCCCACATCGTGGCGCACCCACTCGTCGAAGATGGCGCAGCAAAAGCGTCCATACTGCCCAGGGCTGACGGAGTAGGGGGCGAGGATGGCCGTCTGGTCGTTTGGGGCGGTGGCCGCTTGGGCGTGTTGAGGGCCGGTCGTAAGGAAGGAGGGGGAGGCCAGGTGGCGGCCGTCCTCATGGTGCTGGAGCCGCTCCACGACGGGGGCGAACTGTATGTACTGGCAGCCAATGTCCTTGTAGCAGTGATAGACGTCGAGGGGGTGGGCGGCCGTGCAGTCATTGACCACACCCATGGCGTTCCACTCCACGCCGTGCTTCTGCAGCAGGCGTATCCCGCGCAGCACCTGGTCGAACGTCGCCCCCCCTCTCCTTCCTCCCCCCGTAGTGGGCGAAGCTTCCAAGCTTTGCGGCCCCGGCAGCGTAGTGGGCGAAGCTTCCAAGCTTTGCGGCCCCGGCACCGTAGTGGGCGAAGCTTCCAAGCTTTGCATCGCCAGGAGCCTTCGCCCACTGCGCCGGTACCCGTCGTGCATCTCCTGCGGCCCGTCGATGGAGATGCCTATGAGCCAGTTGTGCTCGCGGAAGAACGCGCACCAGTCATCATTGAGCAGCGTGCCGTTGGTCTGCAGGCAGTTGTCAATGTAGTGGCCCCGGGCGTGCTTGCGCTGAAGCTCCACCACGCGCCTGTAGAAACTCAATGGGCGCATCAGCGGCTCGCCGCCGTGCCAGGTGAAGAGCACCTGCGGCTGCGTCTGCGCCTCTATGTACTGACGGATGAAGGTCTCCAGCGTATTGTCGTCCATCAGCAGGGGAGAGGGGGAATGGGCGTAGAGGAGCCTCTTCTCCAAGTAGTAGCAATAGTCGCAATGCAGGTTGCAGAGACTGCCTGACGGCTTGGCCATCACGTAGAGCGGGCGGGCGAAAGGGGAGAAAGTGGGCATGGCCTGAAGCTATGGGTGATGAAATGGTGCGCAAAGATACACAATCCGCGGCAGAACGCCAAAGATGCCGGCCGTTTTTTTCCAGTTCCAGAACGAAAAGGGGGAGAAAAGTTTTGGCGTTACGGAATAAATTCGTACTTTTGCACCATGATACGACTAAAGACATCACTACTGACATTTGCCCTTGGCACTTTCGCGTTTAGTTTGGTGCAGGCCCAGCCTCGCCAAGTGATTAACCTTGATTTCGGCTGGCGCTTTCATGCCGGCGATGTGGTTGCCGCCGACCCTCAGGCCAGCTCTCCCGCTGTCATGCCCGCGTATGACGATGGCGCATGGCGCACGCTCGACCTGCCCCACGACTTCCAGACAGAGCAGCCCTGGGTGGCACCGGCGGCCGACGAGAAGGCCGACAACAGCGACGTGGCTGCCAACATCAAGAGCCGTCTCTCGGCGCGCGGGTTCAAGGAGATGGGCAAGGCCTGGTACAGGCGGCACTTCTCCCTGCACGACTCACTGCGCACAAAAAGGCTGCTGCTCGACTTCGGAGGCATCATGTACACGGGCGATGTCTATCTCAACGGACAGCTCGTCGGCGGGACCGACTATGGCTATGTGGGCTTCCAGATTGACGTCACCGGCAAGGTGCACTTCGGGCGCGACGAGAACGTCATAGCCGTGATGGCCGACACACGCGACCCAAAGGCATCAAGATGGTACACAGGAGGCGGGCTGTTCCGCGGAGTGAGCCTCGTGGCCACCGACAGGGAGGTCTACTTCGAGCGACATCCCCTCTACATCACTACGCGCGATAATAAATATGTGAGCCTCTCCGTGGAGGTCACATCGCGAGGAAAGGACAAGAGGATGCCCGTCCGCGTGGAGATCATCGACCCACAGGGAAAGACCGTCTGCCAGTTCACCGACACCGTCCGCCGCAGCACACCCACGCGCACCGTGGAGCAGCGACTGCGGGAGGTGGAGGTGCCCAGCCCCCAACTGTGGGACACCGGCAGCCCCAGCCTCTACACCGCCCGCGTCACCCTCATGCATGAGAACGGCAGACCGGCCGACACCTACAGCGAGCACTTCGGCATACGCACCCTGGAGCTTGGCCCCGACTACGGGCTGAGGCTCAACGGGCGGAAGGTGCTGCTCAAGGGATATGCCAACCACCACTCACTCGGAGCACTCGGGGCTGCGGCCTACCCGCGAGCCATAGAGAAGCGGCTGAAGCTGATGAAAAGATTCGGCATCAACCACATACGCACCAGCCACAACCCCTACAGCCGGGAGTTCATCACGTTGTGCGACCAGTATGGCATACTCGTCGTCGACGAGCTCTACGACAAGTGGACCCGACAGCACACCGGAGGAAGGGTGGACTTCGAGCAGCTGTGGCAGAAGGACGTGCCAGAGTGGGTGAAGCGCGACCGCAACTCGCCCAGCGTAGTGATGTGGAGCCTGGGAAACGAGCTGCAGCAGGACCCCAACCAGCCCTATAACGACTACGGAGTGACGATGTTCCGCCTGATGAGGACATTGCTCCACAGATATGACTCCACACGCCTCGTCACAGTGGCCATGCACCCACGCTACCGCAACTGGCAGACCGACTCGCTGCCCTGCGACCTGGCTATGATAACAGATGTACAGGCGTACAACTATAGATATATGTACTTCCCCGGCGACGGGCGCCGCTTCCCCTGGATGAAGTTCTACCAGAGCGAGGCATCCATTTCCGCCATGGGGCCCAACTTCTTCGAGATGGACCGCGACCGCGTCATCGGACTGGCTTACTGGGGGGCCATAGACTATCTCGGAGAGAGCCAGGGGTGGCCGGAGAAGGGATGGAGCCAGGGGGTGTTCTACCTCGACCTGGAGCCAAAGCCGAAGGCATACTTCATGAAGAGCATCTTCGCCCCCGAGGAGCCGGTGGTGCACATTGCCGTCATCGACAAGAAGGGCGACCGCATGTGGAACGGAGTGCAGACGGGCAACGACAGCATGAGCGACCACTGGAACAGGACGCAGGGGCAGGAGCTGTCGCTGCTGACCTACACCAACGCGGAGGAGGTGGAGCTGCTGCTCAACGGCAAGTCGCTGGGAAAGAAGGCCAACGACACCGACAACGCCAAGACGCGCAACCAGATGCGCTGGAACAACATCGTCTACCAGCCTGGCACCCTGGAGGCCATAGCCCGCAACGGGGGCCGCATCGTGGCACGCCACAAGATAGAGACCACCGGGCCCGCAGTACGCCTCATAGCAGAGACCGACATCGACGCATCACCAGCAAAGCGCAAGGCACCCAAGGCCGACACGGCCACCAAGGACCAGTGGAAAGCCGACGGCTACGACCTGATGCACGTGCGCATAACGGCCATGGACAGCAAGGGGCGCATAGTGCAGACCACGGACGAAGAGGTGAACTTCACCGTGGAGGGGAACGCCAACATCGTAGGAGTCGTCAACGGCGACATCAGCAGCGATGAGATGCTCGTGGGCAATGAACGACGGCTCTTCAACGGCACCTGCACCGTCATACTGCGCTCCACTCGCCAACCTGGAAACGTCACCCTCACAGCCGCCGCCAAAGGCATGAAGCCCGCAAAGCTCCTAATGACCACACGATAAGGAAACGGCCATGAAAGTAATCGTGTCGAGAGAGATAGAGCAGGTGTGCCCTGACTTCGTGGGGGCCTGCGTGGAGGCCTGCGTCGTGAACTCTCCCTACAACGCGGCGTTGTGGGGAGAGATGGAGGCTATGGGCAGCAAGTTCAGGGAAGAGCTGACGACCGACTCGCTGAAGAATATGCCCAGCATAGCAGCCACCAGGCGCGTGTATAAGGCTTGTGGAAAGGACCCCTCACGCTACCGGCCCGCCTCTGAGGCACTTATCCGCCGCGTGCTGCAAGGAAAGAGACTCTATCAGCGCGACACCCTGGTGGACCTGATGAACCTGGCCTCAATAGCCTTCGGCTACAGCATCGGCGGATTTGATGCAGACAAGTTCGCCGGAGACACGCTGACCCTGGGCATAGGCCGCGAGGACGAGCCTTACGAGGGCATAGGCCGCGGAATGATAAACATACACGGCCTGCCCGTCTACCGCGATGAAAGGGGAGGCGTGGGCACGCCGACCAGCGACCATGAGCGCACGAAGATGACCCTGCAGACACGCCGCCTCCTGGTGCTCATAAATGGATACGACGGCGATGAGCACCGCGTCAGGGAAAATGCTGAGTACATACAGTCACTGCTGCGCAAGTATGCCGGGAGCGACGGCGGCTCTTATTTTATATACTAAAGTAGTGGGCGAAGCTTCCAAGCTTTGCAGCAAACTCTCACCAGCGTGTCGGCTTCCTGGATGGAGCGCAACAGGGTTATTGCTGTAGCGACTCCACCTTTCGTTTCAGGGCGGCGACGTCGCGGTACATTTCTGGCAGGTGCTTCAGTATGGCCACACCCTTGAAGTAGGTCTTGGGCTCCATGGCTGGTGAGCCAATCAGCGACTCGCCGTTGCCCTTGGTGTTGCTGATGACCCCGCACTGCGCCCCGACGAAGGTCCTGTCGGCCACGTGGATGTGGCCGGCAAAACCGGCCTGGCCGCCCACCATGCACCACTGGCCAATCTTCGTGCTCCCGGCCAGGCCCACCTGTGCCGACATGACGGTGTTCTCGCCCACCTCGCAGTTGTGGGCCACCTGGATGAGGTTGTCGAGCTTCACCCCGCGGTGTATGACGGTGGCCCCCATCGTGGAGCGGTCTATGCAGGTGTTGGCGCCTATCTCCACATTGTCCTCTATGATGACGATGCCTATCTGCGGAATCTTGTCGTAGCCCTCGGTGTTGGGCGCGAAGCCGAAGCCATCGGCCCCGATGACGCTGCCGGCATGTATGGTCACGCCATTGCCAATCCTGCACCCCTGGTAGACGGTGACGTTAGGATAGAGCAGGCATTTCTCGCCGATGGTCACGCCGTCGCCGATGACGACGTGGGGGTATATCTGCGTGCCGTCGCCGATGACGGCCCCGTCGCCGATGCAGGCAAAGGGGCCGATGTACACATCCTTGCCCACGGTGGCCTTCGGTGATACGAAGGCCAGCGTGTCAATGCCCGTCTTGCGGGGCTTGATGCTCTCGTAGATCTGCAGCAGACGGGCCACGGCCTCGTAGGCATTGGGGACACGTATAAGCGTTGTCTCCACAGGACGCTCCAGCTCCAGGTCATCGTTGACGAGGACTATGCTCGACTTTGTACCGTAGAGGAAATGGGTGTATTTAGGATTCGACAGGAACGAGAGGGCCCCTTCCTGCCCTTCTTCTATCTTGGCGAAGGTATGTACCGAGGCATTCTCGTTGCCCTCCACTCGTCCGCCAATCATCTCGGCGATTTGCTTTGCTGTAAACTCCATGTCATTAGAAGTAGTTAGAAGTAGGTAGAAGTATTTAGAAGTAGTTAGAAGTAGTTAGAAGTAGTTAGAAGTAGTTAGAAGTAGGAGGCTCTTATTCGCTCATGTTCTTGATGTAGGGCAGGTCGGGCAGTTGTCCGAAGCCGTAGAACCGTCTGGCGTTCTCGCCCAGCAGCAGGCGCTTGGCCTCGTCGCTTATCTCCTTGCTCTTGGTGATGAAGTCGTAGGCCATGCGGTAGGTGATGGCGGTGATGGTGCGCGGGTAGTCGCTGCCCCACATCAGCTTTTCCCATCCCACCATCTCGGCAGCTTCGCGCAGGGCGCGTATGGCCGAGGGGAAGGGGTAGAACTCCTGGTTGTAGAGCCAGGTGATGCCTCCGCACTCTATGTAGACATTGTCATTGAATGCCAGCCCCACCTGCATGAGCCACGACGGGTTCTCCCAGGGCGGTGTGGTGGGCTGGTCGGCCATGCAGAGGTGGCCTATGGCAATCTTCAGGCCCGGGCACTCCTCGATGACCTCGTTGAGCTCGGCGGCCTGGTATTCGCCGTCAGCAAGGGTGATGGAGAGTATCTTTCCCTCGCGCTCCATGAGCTGGAACAGCTGCATCATCTCGTCGGAGAGCAGGCTGCGGCCCAGCAGGCGGTGGCCGGGGATGGCCATGCCGGGGAAGGCATCGTCGAGGAGCAGGCGGCGGGCCTCCTCCAGGAATCCGTCGTGCAGGTAGTCGGCCATGGCGAAGCAGAAGAAGCGGCCGGGGTATCTTGCCTTCACCTCGCGCAGATAGTCGTTCTGCAGTCCGTCGATGAACTCCTGCACCACGACTGCCGCGCTGACCTGCGCATAGTCCATGTTGGAGAGGAACACCTCGGCGGTGTTGTGGCCGTCGGTCATGAAGGGTGGCAGCATCTGTCGCTCCTCGCCGAGGAACATGCTGCGGCCGTTGGGCAGCGGCGAGATGCGCTGTCCGTTCCAAGTGGTGTCCTGCGTGTACCACAGGTGACTGTGTGCGTCGATGATTGTCATTGTCCCAATCGTGTAAATAGGTTTTTGATGTATTGCTCCATGAAGGCATAGTCTGGCTGGCCGTTACTTGCCGGCAGCTTGACTACGGTTCGTTCCATCACCTCTTTAGTCCATTTGTTGTTATAGCCAAAGTGCTGCCCTTCCTTACGGATAAGTGTGGTGAAGAAAAGGGCTATGTATTTGTTTATCTTGAAGCGGGGGTAGAGCACGTTGACATCGTCGGTGGCCCAGTATGGCTGCATCTGGAAGAACGACTCGCCAATGCTGCCGTTGTAGCACACGGTGATGGTGCCGGGTGTATGCAGGTGTTCAGTGTTGCCGATGGTCTCACGAATGCCATTGTTGAAGGCTGTTGCTCCCACGTAGTTCACGTCTCCTTCTTTCATGTCGGCCTTTGTGAGCCGCTTTCCCTTCACGATGTTAAAGAGCTTTCTGTAGGTGAACGGCCTCCACTGTGTGGTGTCGATGGGGTTACGGTTGGTCTCACCGATGTCTATAAGTGCCTTATATTCGTCGGGCATGTCACATTTGTAGAGAACATATTCCAATGCACGTTCCTTGAAGTCGCGCTCGTCGATGCCATTGACATAGAGCACATGGTTCAGTACGCTTCTGATGAAGTCCGATTCATAGAGCACGATCTTTTCCGTTGGCACTTGGTAGCTGAGGTGCTCCTGCGGGTTGAGCCACTGAATGGTGTCGTCGCCACTCATGCGGTAGACCACCTCCACCCAGTAGTCCTCCTTTGCTTTCCATCGCCCGCGTATGTCTTGCCGTCCTTGGTTTTTTATGTTCTCCAGTCCGTCATCGGCAATATGGCAGGCGAATATGCTCATTTCCCCCTGTGGCACGTGGGCCTTGAAGATGAATACCGATGTGGTCACGCCTGGGAAGATGTCACTGGGCAGCTTGACGATTTTCTCAAGTCGGTGCTCGCGCAGTATGCGGCGTGCCAGGTGAATATTCTTCTCGAGTTTGTTGTCGGGCATGATGAAGGCGCAGTCAGTGCCTTTTGGCACGCTGTCGAGCACGTTCTTCACAATCTTCACGCAGCCGTACTTGTTCTCAAAAGGCGGGTTCATCAGCACCTTTGTGATGTGCTTGGAGCTTATCCACTTTGCAGCCTCCTCACTCTGACAGTCCATCTGCTCCAGGTTTGTCTTTCCGTCTTTATGGATAAGCATGTTTGCACAGGCCAGGGCGAACACCTCGCGGTGCAGCTCTATGCCGAAGAGCTGCTGCTGCTTGATGTGGCGGGCTTTCTCAGTGCGGTTTCCGCCTGCTTCCTTCACCATGTTGCACATGGCTTTCACCAGAAATGCCCCTGAGCCGCAGGTGCCATCGAACACCACGTCGTCCTGTCCCACCTCGATGAGACGGTACATCAGCGACGTGATATGGTCGGGTGTGAACACCTGCCCCTGCTCGGTCTTTCCCTTGTAGCGGGTGAACTCGTTGAAGAAGATGGCCATCACATCCTCCCCATTCCAGAAGTCGGAATTTATGTTGTCGGAAATGTCGCTGACGCTTTCCATGAACCGGTCTATGGCATCTTGGTCGGCCTCTTGGTTGGCTTTTATTTCGCCAAAGACATCAAGCAGTATGTGCAGCTTCGTGTTCTGCTGGATGGATTCGCGGTTGGACAGCTCCAGCTTCTCCTTGATGGTGGCTCGGCACAGGTTGTAGCTCATGCCCTTCTCCAATCTGGCCCCGTATTGCTTGGCCACCAAGGCACAGGCCGTGAAAATCATGCGGTGGTACAGGTTGTTGATTCCCAGCTTGAAGTGGAGTGCGTCGTTGATGCGCTTGGTCAGCGTGAAGATTTTCTGCGTGTCGATGTGGTTCTCGGCAAAGAGCCCCAGGTAGTACTCCTTGTTTTTCAGAGTGGTTTCTCCTTCCAGCCGCTCTTCGTCCTTCACGACCACAATCTCTTCTGAGTTCCACAGTATTCCCACCACATTCCTGTATTTGCGTGCCGCAATAAGGCAGTTTTTCAGGAGTTCGTCTATCTGGGGCTGTCGCAGTGCCACCTTGCTGGCCTTTACTTCGAGGATGATGGCAGGAAACGCCGTTTCTTTGGGCAGATACCAACCGTCAGGCTTGTCGGGCACGCCACGGAACCCCAGCTGATTGAACGTGGTCAGCTGGCCTACGCCCGACAGTGCCGACTCTGTATCTTCAAAGCCGAGGGTGGCCTTTGCGAGTTCCCGTACCTGGTCTTCTGTCAGTTGCTTCATAGGTTTTTTGCAGTTAGGGTGTTTAGGGCTACTCTCAGCTGTTCTTCCAGCGCACGAACATCTGGGGGCCGATGATGTCCTGCACCTTGCGTGCCAGCTCCTCGTCGATGGGTTCCTCTGCGTATGCTATGTTCTTCAGCACGTTCTTGGGGTTGGCACTGCTGAAGAGGGTGGAGGCGATGCGTGGGTTCAGGCTGGTGGCGAACTGCACGGCCAGCTTGTCTATGGGGTAGCCCTGCTCTCGGCAGTAGGCGGCGGCGCGTGCGCAGGCTTCCTTCAGTGGCTGGGGGGCGGGGTGCCAGTCGGGCGTGCCGCGGTCGGAGAGCAGGCCCATGGAGAAGGGCGAGGCGTTGATGACGCCCACGCCGTGCTGCTCGAAGAAGTCCAGATAGTCGGTCAGGAGCGTGTCGTTGAGGGCGTAGTGGCAGAAGCTGAGGACTGACTCCACGGTGCCCTCCTCCACGTGCTCGATGACCCACCGCAGGTTCTCGGGCTGCAGGTCGGTGATGCCCACGTGGCCCACCACGCCCTCGCGCTTCAGCTCGCAGAGGGCAGGCAGCGTCTCGTCTGCGACCTTCTGCAGTCCGCCGGGCAGGTCGGCCTGGAACTCCACGTCGTGTACATTAATTATATCTATATAGTCCACGCCCATGCGCTCCATGCTCTCGTAGACGCTGCTGCGTGCCCTTCCGGCTGAGTAGTCCCAGGTGTTCACGCCGTCCTTGCCGTAGCGGCCCACCTTCGTGGAGAGCACGTAGCGCGAGCGGCTGACCTGTCGCAGGGCCTTGCCCAGCACCGTCTCGGCTTTCTCGTGGCCGTAGTAGGGCGACACGTCGATGAAGTTGATGCCGCCGTCGAGGGCTGTGAGCACGGCCTCTATGCCCTCCTCCTCGCGTATGCTGTGAAACACGCCGCCGAGCGACGAGGCACCGAAGCCCAGATTGGAGAGGCGCAGGCCAGTACGTCCTAATTCGTTGAATATCATATTGAGGTTTGAGGTTTGAGATTTACTAATTCTCGTAGTCTATTTCATGGTCGAGCTTTGAGATGAAGTCCTCGAACACCTCCTGCTCCACGTCGCCCATTGAGAATTCCTTCTCGGCATCCTTGCGTATCTCTGCTATCCATGCCCGGCGTGCGCGTATGTAGTCCTCGCGTATGCGCTCGCAGGCGGCCTCGTCGAGTTCGGTCAGGTGGTAGTAGTCGAGCAGCAGCTGGTAGCTCCATGCCCATCGGTAGTCGTTGTAGTGGCTGTTGATGTCGTCGAAGCGGTCGAGCACCTGCTGTATGTTCTCTATCGAGCCGTCCTTGATGTCATCCTTCAGCCTTTGCTCCTCACTCTCCGGCAGCAGCAGTCCGCTGAGGTCTGACCAGTTTCCCTTTCCCACGTCCGATGTCGGCTTGCCGAAGAAGCCCTCCTTCACGGCACGCTTCAGCACGGCTCCCATATATATGCGCAGGGCTATGTCATAGTATTTCAGTCCCTTCTTCAGCGACGAGGCGTTGATGACGTACTCATGGAAGTTGTACGACGACACGTTGTCTCCGCTGGCCTGTCGCAGGGTCTCCAGGATTTTTATGCCCTGCATGATTTCGCCCACGGTGAACGGCGAGAGCCAGTCGAAGTTGATGATGCTCTTGCGGCATGAGGCGGCACGCTTGTCGCGCTTCGGCCATTTCTTTATATCGCGATACAGGCCCACGGTAGTGATGTTTCTGCCCGGCACGATATACATGGTGTCGCCGTAGGCTAACAAATACGCAAACGGCAGGCAGCGCATGTCGGGATGGTTCATCAGTTTGCCGAAGCAGACCGAGAAGGCGCCTATCTTAGCCGGCATCAGCACGTAGGCACCGCTGGCAGTCTTCGTACCACGCTCCAGCACACCATAGTGCATCGGGCCCATCTTGTAGGCATGATTGGAGAAGTTGGTATTCGAGCCGGCATTGTAGAACGAGAATTCGCCGCCTATCAGCAGGCTCGACTTGTGATGGCTTGCCGAGAAGGGGCCGCAGAAAGCAGCACACGCCTCGCCGTTGGCCATGTACGAATTGGCAAAGAATACCGAAGCCTCTGCCGTAAAGCCGTTGGTGAGTTGGCATGCCTCACCCACGAAGCAGTCCTGCATTTTCACGCTGTTGGTGATAGAGCATCCGCCGGATATTATTGAGTTCTCGCATATCACTCCCGTACCGATATATACCGAAGCATCTGACGACGAAAGTATCGTACAGTCGGAAAGGCGCGACGCTCCGTTTATCTCGCAGTCGTCATGAACCACGGTATTGGTCAGTTCCTTGGTGTTCACTATACGCACGCGGTTGCCTATCGTGCCACGCTCAGGCTGCGAGAAATGCACCTCCTCCTTGATGAAGCGCGTCAGTATGGTCTTCAGTTGCTTGTCACCGAAGTGCTTCACCATGAAGGCTGCCAGTTGCGAATTGAGGTCGCGGAAAAGTACCAAGTTGCCGTCGCCCATCTCGTTTAGCACGCTCACGGTATGGCCTTCGCCGTAGGTGGCGCCCTCTGTTGTCTCCATCGTAGAGATATTTGAGATATAGCAGTCGCTGCCGATGGTATAGTTGTTGATGAAATTACCGACGTGTTCTATCAGGCAGTTGTCGCCGATAGTGACGTTGCGCAGCGTAGTATCGTTTATGCCCGAATGTTTCAGGAAGCCCTTTGTCACTTCCACTTTTTTCTCGAACACGCCAAGCCTGATGTCACCATAGAAAAGCACACGGTGGAAACCGTATGGCGTAAACTCATTGACCACCATCACTCGCTGCCAGTCCTCTGCCCAACAGTTGTTGCTTTCAAGTTGTTGGATCTCGTCGGTTCTCAGATTTCTATATTCTCTCATAATTCCTGTTATTTATTCTATCTGCATGCAAAGGTACGATTTTAATGAAGAACGAAGCAGAAAGTATGAAGAAATTTAAAAAGCGCTGCGACAAAAATTAAAACAGCGCTGGCAAAAATTAAAACAGCGCTGGCAAAAATTACAGCAGTGTTTTTAAAAATTAAAACAGCGCTGGCAAAAATTAAAACAGCGCTGGCAAAAATTAAAACAGCAGTTTTAAAATTATAAACTGCTGACGTCTAAATAGCATCCTCATCGATGGTGTACAGGAAGTCGTTGTAGGGATATTTCTGCACGTGGAGTTCGCGCACCTTCTTGTAAAGCACATCGCGCAGTTCGTCGATATTCTCCTTGTTCCTGGCCGAGATAAAAAGCGGCGCTGTAGCATACTCGCCCTTCACTTCCAGGCCCTCACCTCTGGCTTTCGCCATCCATGTGTGCTTCAGTTCGTCGAGCGAGATGTTCTCGCGCTTTGGCGGCGTAAGGTCGTCGGCATCCTGCGGCGTCCATGTGTAGGCATCAATCTTGTTGAACACCAGCATCATAGGCTTTTCGGCACAGCCCAGCTCGGCCAGCGTGCGCTCCACAACCTGTATCTGCTCCTCAAAATCGGGATGGGAGATGTCTACCACGTGCACCAGCAAGTCGGCCTCGCGCACCTCGTCGAGCGTCGACTTGAACGAATCGACAAGATCTGTCGGCAGTTTTCTTATAAATCCAACGGTGTCGGCCAACAGAAACGGCAGATTGTCGATTGTCATTTTGCGCACCGTGGTATCGAGCGTTGCAAAAAGTTTGTTCTCAGCGAAGACATTGCTTTTTGAGAGAAGGTTCATCATAGTCGACTTTCCCACATTGGTATAGCCCACAAGTGCTACACGAATCAGGCGTCCGCGGTTCTTGCGTTGCGTTGTTTTCTGCTGGTCTATCTCCTGCAGGCGTTGTTTCAACAGCGTTATGCGATGCAGAATGATGCGGCGGTCCATTTCCAACTGCGTCTCGCCAGGGCCGCGCAGTCCCACGCTACCCTTTCCACCGCCCGAGCCGGAGCCACCGCCCTGTCGCTCCAGGTGGGTCCACAGTCGCTGAAGCCGTGGAAGCATGTAGCGATACTGCGCCAGTTCCACCTGAGTCTTCGCCTCTGCCGTCTGTGCGCGCATAGCAAAGATGTCGAGGATGAGCGACGTGCGGTCGAGTATCTTCACTTTCAGTTCCTGCTCTATATTGCGTATCTGCTTTGCCGACAGTTCGTCGTCGAAAATCACCATGCCCACGGGCAGCGGTGTTTGAGTGTCTTGCGGTGAACCGTTGAAAGCGTTTGTTTCTCTCGCAGCATCCAGCCAATCGTCGTAGGCATCCTGTCGTTGCTTGATGTACTGCCTTATCTCTTCGAGTTTACCTTTTCCTACGTATGTCACCTGACTTGGGCCTTGCACGCGCTGTGTGAAGCGACGCAGCGTTACAGCCCCTGCAGTATCGGCAAGAAATTCCAGTTCGTCAAGATATTCCTTTGTCTTTGCCTCGTCTTGCTGTGGAGTGATAAGTCCAACAAGAATACAGGTTTCCACCTGTGCCTCTGATATCACAAATTCTTTCATACCTGGGGACAAAGGTACGATTAAGCGAGAGGAATGCAAAAGAAAAAACTTGTTTTTTATTTTCATTCCCGAGCGTTAGTACCTTCGGCGAAGCCAAAGTTCGATTAAGCGAGAGGAATGCAAAAGAAAAACAAGTTTTATTGTCACCATTTTAACAATAAAAACATATCTTTGCACAGAAGAAATCCAACAGATATTACTAATTTAAACATATTAGAATTATGGAAAAACAAAGTAATAATAAAGTTGATGTGCGATGGCTGCAACGCTTTAGCAACTACCATAAAGCATTACGCAAATTAGGACAAGCCGTGGATATTATTTCCGAAAAGATGGATTGGAGCGAAGAAGTTGACGACCTTCTACAAGAAGGACTTATCCAACGTTTTGAATATACCCATGAACTCGCATGGAAGGTAATGAAAGACTATGCGGAATACCAGGGATATACAGATATCAAAGGCTCACGTGATGCTTTTCGGAAGGGATTGGAAATGGGGATTATAGATAGTGAGACATGGATGGAATCTATCGAAGATCGTAATAAAACATCTCATAATTATGACGATGAAACCGCAATTGAAATATACGAGGCTATCGTTGAAGAATACTACCCACTGTTTAAGAAATTCGAGAAAGAGATGCTTAAATTGTCAGGATTAGAACCAGAACTGTTTTGATTATGCCATACGGACTAAAAGAAATAGAATTAGAAAAAGTTTGCCGTCTGTTTGCCGAAAACAACAGAATAGAATCCGTCATTCTGTATGGCTCAAGGGCAAAAGGCAACTACAAGCCCTTCTCTGATGTTGATATAACGCTGACGGGTGAAGAGTTGTCTCGCCATGATTTAAACAGATTAAAACTCTCAATAGATGATTTGCTGCTCCCATACCAGTTCGACATTTCCATCTTTACATCTTTGAAAAATCCGGAACTCTTGGAGCATATCAACAGAGTTGGAATTACAATATACAAGCGTATATGAAAAGCCCTTTTCCTATACATGAGAATGTTGACGTGTATACAATGATTGTAGCCATCAAGCGACTGCTACATCACTACGGTTATCCGCCCGACATGCTACTGCTGGCCACGGAGACCGTGCTGAAACAAGCAGAACGTATAGCATAAGAAATAACTGACGAATAAAATTTCCGTTATAGAGTGGAACAGAGCAGACGATACGTAGTAGGACTGGGCGAAGTGCTATGGGATGTGCTGCCCGACGGCAGGAAACTGGGAGGCGCGCCTGCCAATTTCGCTTACCACGCAGGCCAGTTTCCCAGCAGTGAGAACACCATCGCCATCAGTGCGCTCGGCAAAGACAAACTGGCTGAGGAGACAATGGAGTCGCTCAGGGCTCACGAACTAAACGCAATAATGCCCAGCGTACCCTACCCGACAGGCACTGTGCAGGTTACTCTCGACGGCCAAGGCATACCAACCTACGATATTAAGGAGAACGTGGCGTGGGACAACATTCCCTACAACGACGAGATACGCCATATTGCCGCCAGTTGCCGTGCTGTCTGTTTCGGTTCACTTGCCCAGCGCAACGTGGTAAGCCGCAACACAATCCACAAGTTTCTCGACGACACGCCAACCGACTGCATGAAAATTTTCGACATCAACCTGCGGCAGCAGTTCTACACAAAAGAGATAATACAGCAGAGCATGCAGCGATGCAACGTACTGAAGATAAACGACGAGGAACTGGTGATAATAGGACAAATGTTCGGCTACACGGAACTTGACATAGAAGACAAGTGCCTGCAATTCCTGGAAAAGTACAACCTCGATATGCTTGTGCTGACATGCGGCACAAACGGCAGTTATGTGTTCTCGCCGAGACAAATGTCGTTCCTGGAAACACCAAAGGTGCACGTGGCCGACACCGTAGGAGCAGGCGACTCATTCACAGGCACGTTCTGCGCAGCAATACTGGGCGGAAAGTCTCTACAACAGGCGCACAAACTGGCTGTAGAGGTGAGCGCATTCGTCTGCACGCAGAACGGAGCAATGCCCAAACTGCCCGAACGACTGAAAACACTTTAGCACCATATAGACGCTGCCGTTTTTCATTTCTTCTCTCGCGCGTGCGCACGGGTGCGCGTACGCGCGAATAATAATAAGGTGTAGAGAAAATTATTTCTCTTTTTTTTTGCAGTTATATGATTTAATCGTAAATTTGCACCCGATTTTTGAAAATCTGACAAAATAGTTGATGAAAAACGACAAGATGAAAAATCAGTACCGCATTAACGAGCAGATCCGTGTTCGTGAGGTACGCATCGTGAGCGACTCCGGTTCGTCCGTTGTACCCATACGTCAGGCTCTTGACATGGCGCACGACCAGGGCGTTGACTTGGTAGAGATTTCGCCAAACGCAAACCCACCCGTATGTCGTTTGATTGACTATTCGAAATTCCTCTACCAGCAGAAGAAACGCCAAAAAGAGATTAAGGCAAAGCAGGTGAAGGTTGAAGTAAAAGAGATACGCTTCGGGCCACAGACCGATGAGCACGACTACCAGTTTAAACTCAAGCATGCCAAGGAATTCCTTGAAGACGGCAACAAGGTGCGCGCCTACGTTTTCTTCCGCGGACGCAGCATTCTGTTCAAAGAGCAGGGTGAAGTACTGCTACTGCGGTTTGCCAACGACTTGGAAGACTACGGAAAAGTAGAGTCAATGCCGTCGCTGGAGGGAAAGAAAATGTTCCTATACCTTGCGCCCAAGAAGGCAGGTACGGCAAAGAAGAGCCAGCAGGCACGCGACCGCGAGGCAAGCGAAATTGAGGCACGCGAACAGGCCAAGCAGAACGAGCGGCAGGCCGCAGAAATGCCAGTAGGCGGCGGACTTTTCGCAAATGCCAAGATATCGACTGAGGCTCTCGAGAAACTGAAGGAAAGCAGCGACGAATAAAATCAGGAAAGACGAATAAATCAGGAAAAGATTGGTGCGTAACGCCCGGTATATGCGTTGCCACCGTATAATAAATAACTATCAAAAAAAACAAAAAAATGCCAAAAGTAAAGACAAATTCCGGTGCAAAGAAGAGATTTCGCTTCACCGGTACAGGTAAGATTAAGAGACACCACGCTTACCACAGTCACATTCTGACTAAGAAGACCAAGAAACAAAAGCGTAATCTGGTGCACCAGACACTGGTAGACACCTCAAATGTAAAGCAGGTGCGCGATCTGCTGTGTCTCCGTTAACCCTATTGTCAAACATTTAAAGAAGCAAAACTATGCCAAGATCAGTAAATCACGTTGCATCACGTGCAAAACGTAAAAGAATTCTGAAACTCACACGTGGCTACTATGGTGCCCGTAAAAATGTTTGGACAGTAGCCAAGAACACATACGAGAAGGGTCTTACATACGCATATCGCGACCGTAAGAACAAGAAGCGCACTTTCCGCGCCCTGTGGATACAGCGTATCAATGCCGCTGCACGTCAGGAGGGTCTGAGTTACTCAGCACTGATGGGCAAACTCGCTCAGGCTGGCATCGAGATCAACCGCAAGGTGCTTGCCGACCTGGCTCTCAACGATCCCGCAGCATTCAAGGCCATCGTAGAGAAGGTGAAGTAAAAGCCCCTGCTACAGAGCAAGGAAAAGAAAACAGCATAGGACTGCCAAGATTTACTGTCGGGCAGTCCTGTTTTTTTATTTTACATTCCCAAATGCTCAAATAAATTTGGCATTTACCTTGCTTAATCGTATCTTTGCTGCCAACTAAAACCATAGTCACCGCATGAAGAAACTACTACTTGCCTCTGTCATCCTACTGATGGCAGCAATCTCGATAAAAGCCCAGGACAACACGGCAAAAGCCGACACCGACTCACTGGTAGAGAGTCTGCAAGCCCAACTGCGTGAGATGAAACTGCGCGAAATGATGCTCACCGACCAACTGACGGCATCGGGCGAGGCTGCGCGACAGGACTCCGTTCGCCAGGCAGAGCGGCAGAAACGCATCGACTCGCTGCGGCAGACGACGAGAGGCATACCCGTCGTGATAGAGGGCGACACACTTTTCACGATATTCACTTCGCGCGGCGGAGTGTCGGCCGAAGCACGCGCCATATCGGCCCGCACCACGATAATGGCCATCGGTCACAGCCTGCGCCTCACTACCGACAGCATATACGTTGCTGAGTCTGACTACGCCACCGACGTAATGGGCGGTGAAAACGTTATAATTACGCTGACAGACCTTGACGGAATGTGGAACGGCACCAGTCGTCAGGCCCTCGCCAAACACTATTCCATTCTGATTGCAAACAAGGTGCAACAGATGCACAAAGCCTACGGACTGCAGCAAAAACTGATTGGAATAGCACTACTGCTGCTCATCATCGTAGCACAGGTGTTGCTCTTCAAACTTACCATGCGCCTCTTTGCCCATCTGCGCCGTCTTATAGCAAGCAAATGGATGAAGCAACTGAAGCCGCTCACTCTGAAAGACTACGAATTTCTCAACGTACACCAGCAGGCGCGCATCCTGCTACTGCTCACCAGAGTCGGCCAGATACTGACAATACTACTGCAACTGGCCATCACCATCCCACTGCTCTTCAGCATTTTCCCAGAAACGAAAACCGTGACATGGCGGCTCATAGGCTACGTGTGGAACCCCGCGTGGCAACTGGTGGTAGGCATCGTGGGATACATACCGAAACTGATACAGATTACGATAGTGTTCTACTGTTTCCGCTACCTCGTGCGCTTCATGCGATACATGGCCGGAGAGATAGAAAACGGCAAACTGCGCATCAACGGCTTCTATCCCGAATGGGCAAAGCCCACATTCTATATCATAAGGGTCTTTGCCTATGCTTTCATGATCGTAATGATTTGGCCGCTGCTGCCCTACAGCGACTCCGGCGTGTTCAAGGGAATCTCGGTGTTCCTCGGAGTGATAGTATCGTTCAGTTCGTCAAGCGTGATAAGCAATATGGTGTCGGGAATAGTGATGACATACATGCGCCCGTTCCGCATCGGCGACTTCATACGCTTTGAGGACAACGAGGGAGAAGTGATAGAGAAGACCGTACTCGTTACGCGCATACGCACATTGAAGAATGACATCATCACCATTCCCAATGCCAGCATCCTCCAGGCTAAGACGCTCAACTACACGCTCTCGGCCGAAAACTACGGCATCATCGTTCACACTCAGTTCACCATGGGCTACGATATCAACTGGCGTACGTGCGAGCGGCTGCTTATCGAGGCTGCCCTTGCCACTAAGCATGTCAACAAGCACCCACGTCCTTTCGTGCTTGCGCATGCCCTCGACGACAGTTACCTCACCTACGAAATCAATGCCTATACCCACTATTCGCAAGACCTGCTCAGCGTCTACAGCGAACTTCACAAGAATGTTGTAGACAAATTCAACGAAGCAGGCATAGAAGTGATGGCTCCTCACATCTATGCCCGTCGTGATGGAATACGCCGTCAGGCTCCTGACTACGACGACAAGCGCTGACCTCGCATCGACAGCGAAATTCGTCCACGCCGCAGGTCGACTGCCGTCACTCTTACCATTACCTGCTCGTGCAGTCGCACCACCTGCGTTGGGTCGCTGACATAGCGATCAGCCAGTTGCGAAATGTGAACAAGTCCATCCTGATGGACACCAATGTCAACGAAAGCGCCAAAATTTGTTATGTTGGTCACTATCCCTGGCAGTACCATTCCCTCGTGCAAGTCTTCTATCGTCTGCACGTTGGAATCAAACTCAAACTCCTCTACTTCCTCGCGCGGATCGCGCCCAGGCTTCTTCAGTTCGGCCATTATGTCATTCAGCGTGGGCAGTCCTACACTGTCGCTGACGTAGCGCTTCACGTCAATAGCGTTGCGATGCTCGCTGTTGCTGCCTATCAGTTGCGCTATAGTGCAGTGCTGGTCGCGCGCCATCTGTTCCACGACGGCATAACTCTCCGGATGGACAGCCGAATTGTCAAGAGGATTCTCTGCACCTGGTATTCGCAGGAAGCCGGCACACTGCAGGAATGCCGCAGGCCCGAGCCGTGCCACCTTCAGCAGTTGGCGGCGACTGGCGAACGGCCCGTGCTGAGCGCGATAATCAACGATATTCTGCGCCAGCGTGGGTCCGAGTCCGCTGACATAAGTTAGCAAATGCTTCGACGCTGTGTTCAGATTTACTCCGACCATATTGACACAACTCTCCACCACGTGGTCGAGCGACTGCTTCAGCAGCGTCTGATCCACGTCGTGCTGATACTGCCCCACACCAATGCTCTTCGGGTCAATCTTCACCAGTTCTGCCAGAGGGTCCATCAGGCGTCGACCGATGCTCACGGCGCCACGCACAGTAACGTCTTCGTCGGGAAATTCCTCGCGCGCCACCTTCGAAGCGCTGTATACCGATGCACCATCCTCGCTCACCACAAACACCTGCGGCCTGCCCTTGTCCGGCAGACTGTCGCTGACAAAATCCTTCGTCTCACGACTTGCCGTGCCATTGCCTATGGCTATTGCCTCAATGCCATAGTCGGCTATCATCTGCTGCAGATGCACGGTGGCTTGCATCCTGTGGTTTACCGGCGGATGTGGGAAGACGGCCTCGTGATGCAGCAGGTTGCCCTGCGCGTCAAGACACACCACCTTGCAGCCTGTACGAAATCCTGGGTCGATGCCCATCACGCGCTTCTGGCCGAGTGGCGCCGAGAGAAGCAGTTGCCGCAGGTTCTCTGCAAAGACATTGATTGCCTCACGGTCGGCACGCTCCTTGCTCTGGCTGGAGAATTCCGTCTCTATGGCGGGCTGAAGCAGACGCTTGTAGCCGTCGGCAACGGCATCACCCACCAGGCGGCTGCACTCGCTGTAGCCCCTGACGTAATGATGCTGCAGGCGTTCCACAGCAGTCTGGTCGTCAATACTGATACTCACACGCAAGACGCCCTCCGCCTCGCCACGGCGCATGGCAAGCAACCTGTGACTGGAACAGCGCCGCAAGGGTTCGCTGAAGTCAAAATAGTCGCGGTATTTCTGAGCCTCGTCGCTGTCCTTCTTTGTTTTCACCACGCGCGACGCTATCATGGCCTCGCGGCGGAAGGCTGCACGCACCTGCTGGCGCGAACGCTCGTTTTCGCTCACCTGTTCGGCTATGATGTCCTGCGCTCCCTGCAGAGCCTGTACGACCGTCGTCACATCGCCCGTGACATAGCGCTGTGCCGCACGCTGTGGATTGCTCTCGCGCTGCTGCATCAGCAGAATGGCCAAAGGCTCCAGCCCCTGCTCGCGAGCCACCTGGGCCCTTGTGCGGCGCTTCGGCTTGTAGGGCAGATAGATATCCTCCAGCATAGTGCTCTCCCAGCAGTCGGTGATACGCTGCAGCAGTTCGTCGGTCATGCGCCCCTGCTCACTGATGGTGTTTATCACCGTCTCCTTACGCTTTGCTATCTCCTGCAGCCGCTCATAGCGGTCGCTGATGGCCGTCACTTGGACTTCGTCAAGCCCTCCGGTACGCTCCTTCCGGTATCGTGAGATAAAGGGAATGGTACATCCCTCGCTGAGCAGTTTCAGCGTATTCTCCACTCCTGCCTCGGGCAGATGCATCTCACTCGATATAAGTTTGGTAAATATCTTTATGTTCTCCATACGAAGCCAAAAATACGAAAAAGCAGGGACAGGACAAAATAAAAAACAGAGTTTTTTCTTTTGCATTTCGCTCGCTTATTCGTACCTTTGCATGGATTTTTGAAATAAATATCGAAAATGAATATTTCTTATAAATGGTTGAAGGAATACGTTGACTTCGACCTTTCCCCACAACAAGTGTGCGACGCTCTGACATCAACAGGCCTCGAGGTTGATGCACTGGAAGAAGTACAGAGCATAAAAGGCGGACTGAAAGGACTCTTTGTCGGCCAAGTTCTCACATGCGAAAAGCATCCAAACTCCGACCATCTTCATGTTACGACCGTAGACCTCGGCAAAGGTGAGCCGCAGCAGATAGTATGTGGCGCTCCAAATGTTGCCGCCGGCCAGAAAGTCATCGTTGCCGACCTTGGATGCGTGCTCTATGACGGCGACAAGGAATTTCAAATCAAGAAGTCGAAACTTCGCGGCGTTGATTCGCTGGGCATGATATGCGCAGAAGACGAAATCGGCATTGGCACGAGTCACGACGGCATTATCGTGCTGCCCGACGATGCCATAGTAGGAACACCTGCCGCCGAATACTACCATCTGGAAAGCGACTGGCTCATAGAAGTTGACATCACGGCAAACCGTGCCGACGCACTGTCGCACTGGGGCGTGGCGCGCGACCTCTATGCATGGCTCAAGCGCAACGGATATGCCACAGCACTGCACCGCCCCGACATAAGCGGTTTCCACGTAGACAACAACGACCTGCCAATAGAGGTGGAGATACAGCAGAAAGAAGCCTGCAGCCGCTACGCATGCGTCAGCATCACCGGATGCGACGTAAAGGAAAGTCCCGAATGGCTGAAGACACGACTCACCACCGTAGGGCTGCGTCCTATCAACAATATCGTAGACATCACCAACTATGTGATGATGGCGCTCGGCCAGCCTCTGCACACCTTCGATGCCGACATGGTGAAGGGACAGAAGATCGTGGTGCGCACAATGGCAGAAGGCACACCGTTCCAAACTCTGGACGGCATGGAGCACAAACTCTCCGACCGCGACCTTGCCATCTGCAATGCCGAGGAGCCGATGTGTATTGCCGGCGTGTTCGGCGGACGCGGCAGCGGCACCTACTCCACCACTAAAAACGTGGTGCTCGAGGCGGCATACTTCAATCCGACATGGATACGCAAGTCGGCACGCCGCCACGGACTGTCAACCGACGCTTCATTCCGCTTTGAGCGCGGCATAGACCCCAACGGAGTGATCGACGCACTGAAATACGCAGCACTGCTTTGCCGGCAGTTGGCCGGCGGAAAGGTGTCAATGGAGATAAACGACGTATATCCCGAACCAACACGCAATGCTGTGGTCGACCTGCGCTACGACTACGTCGACGCGCTGGTTGGAAAGCACATCCCGACGAGCGAACTGAAGAGCATACTGCTCTCGCTGGAAATGCAGATAGTGCAGGAAAACGAACAGGGACTCACGGTGGAAGTGCCAGCATACCGCGTGGACGTGCAGCGCCCGTGCGACGTAGTGGAGGACATCCTTCGCATCTACGGATATAACAACGTGGAAATTCCAACGCAGTTGAAGTCAAGCCTGGTGATAAAAGGCGACGAAGACATGAAGCACAAGTTGGGAAATCTGACTGCAGAGCAACTCGTGGGAAGCGGTTTCAACGAGATTCTAAACAATTCGCTCACCAAGGGAGCCTACTACGACAACGAGGAAAACCTGGTGAAGATTATGAATCCGCTTTCGAGCGACCTCAACGTGATGCGCCGCACTCTGCTCTACGGCGGACTGGAGAGCATCGAGCATAACGCGAAGCGCAAACACCCCAACTGCAGATTTTTCGAGTTTGGCAACATCTACCGCTTTGCCGCCGACAAGCAGAATGACGACAACCCTATGCAGGCATACAGCGAACAGCACAACCTGGCGCTGTGGCTCACGGGAAAACGCGTCAGCGGCTCATGGGCACATGCCGACGAAGAAACGTCGTATGCCGAACTGGCAGCCCACGTGGAGAATATCCTGAGGCGCATCGGTGTGCAGCAGGGCATGATAGTTCGCAAGAAATCGGCCAACACCATATTCAGCGCAGGCATCACTCTGGAAAACCGCGGCGGAAAGGTGCTGGGCGAAATGGGAATAATCACCAAGAAACTGCAGAAGCAATTCGACATCGACACCACAGTTTTCTACGCCGAACTCAACTGGACGGCACTGACGAAATTCGTACAGAAGCAGAAAGTGGAATTCAAGGAGATTGCAAAGTTCCCTGCAGTAAGTCGCGACCTCGCTCTGCTCATCGACAAGAGCGTAGAGTTTGCACAGATAGAAGAGATAGCACGTCAGACAGAGCGCAAACTGCTCAAGCAGGTAGAGTTGTTCGACGTCTACGAAGGCGACAAGTTGCCGGAAGGCAAGAAGAGTTATGCCGTCAACTTCATCCTGCAGGATACAGAGCGCACCATGAGCGACAAGCAGATTGACGCCATCATGCAAAAACTTATCGCTCAGTTGACCGCCAAACTTGGCGCTCAACTTCGCTAATTTTGAATTGTAAAATAGTATAATAGTAAAATTAAACAATGGGAAGAGCATTTGAATATCGCAAAGCAGCGAAACTGAAGAGATGGGGCCACATGGCCAAGACATTTACAAAGATTGGCAAACAGATAGCCATTGCAGTGAAGGCTGGCGGACCAGAGCCCGACATGAACCCTGCCCTCCGCGCCATCATTGCCAATGCCAAGCGCGAGAACATGCCGAAGGACAACATCGAGCGTGCCATCAAGAACGCCATGGGTAAGGACCAGAGCGACTACAAGGAAGTGACCTACGAGGGATATGGCCCTCACGGCATTGCCATCTTTGTCGACACACTGACCGACAACACCACTCGCACCGTTGGCGACGTTCGTTCCGTGTTCAACAAGTTCAACGGAAACCTTGGTACCCAGGGTTCGCTGTCATTCCTCTTCGACCACAAGGCTGTTTTCACCTTTAAAAAGACTGATGGACTTGACATGGACGAGATGATACTCGACCTGATAGACTACGGCGTGGAAGACGAATACGACGAGGACGAGGAGGAAAACTCTATCACTATCTACGGCGACCCACAGTCGTTTGGCGCCATTCAGAAGCATCTGGAGGAAAATGGTTTTGAAGTGACCGGCGCTGAGTTTACGCGCATCCCCAACGATCTGAAGGATGTCACACCAGAGGAGCGCGAGACCATCGACAAGATGGTTGAGAAGTTGGAAGACTTCGACGACGTGCAGACTGTCTACACAAACATGAAACCTGAACTTTAAAAAACATGGCAACGCGACATATCACCTATCAGACACAGGGCACATGCTCAAAAATGATTGATGTCACGTGCGATGCTGACGACCGCATACAACAGGTTTTCTTTCTCGGCGGTTGCAACGGCAACCTGCAAGGCATAGCACAACTCGTGCGCGGACAGAAGATTGACGACGTGATACCACGCATCAACGGAATACGCTGCGGCACGAAAGGCACCAGTTGCCCCGACCAGTTGTGCCGGGCACTGGAAGCGCTGAAGCAACAGCCTCTCGTGGAAGAATAAACGGTCTGCGGTTTAGGAGAGAATCCTATTCATTATAGTCAGAAGGGCGGAAAGTCGACTCAAAGAGTTTTCTGCCCTTCTGACTTTTTGAATAGTATACGTAGCGAAAGAGGTAGTCGGCCTCCTTGTACATCTTAAGTTTTGCAGAGTTGCGCAACTCGCGGAGCAACATCTCGCGCATATCATTGCGTGCCACCAGGGCGGTGTCGTCAAGTTGTCCGCTGAGAGTATAGAAATAGCCTATCGTATGGGTTGCAGCGTCGAATGTCATACTGTCTACTATGACATCCTTGGCAACAGGTGCAGGACAATTTTTGCGTGTATACTCGCGAGCCTCACGCGCACAGCGCTGTTCCAGTGACTCCTGACAAGCCTCCAGCAACACTGCCACTGAAAAAAGGAGCACTATTCTGCGCATCTGCCTTAATTCTTGTCAAAAATAACTGTGGCTACAGGGCGAAGATAGGGATCGCCACCAGTCGACAACGAATAGCTGTCTTTTTGTTCCGGGTTAAAACTCTTTACCGTAGAACCATCAAGATATAGAAACAAGTCACTTGGATTAAATCTTTTTTCCATATCCATAGTGTGTTCGTCGATTGCCACCTCTATTTCATCACACTTCTCGATAATGACATCCGCCTCCGCTGATGTAGGCAAACGCCAGCCGCTAACTCCCTCAACAGTCATTGTTTCAAGTGCAGCATTGACTGCTACCAACACAGCGTCATTGTCATCCCAGTTTTCTGCATTAACAATACCCCTTTTCTGCTCTGGATGCAAGAGGAGCACCTCGTAACTATCACCCTTGTCTGTAACGGAAATGACATAGCAGTCATTGTAGAAACTGCCAGCCTGAGGAACATCGCTACCAGGCTGTGGCTCAGTCTGCTCTGAGGAAGCGCCATTGGAATCGAAGGTGAAGGCAATGTCCGTTGAGCCATTCCACGATGCACCTGTGATAGTGCCGCTGAGTTGGAGAGTCTGCACTTCCGTGTAGGTACCGCTGATGTTAATGCGATAATTGGCGGCAAGTTCGTTGGGCTTACAGGTATAAGTGAAATTCTTCTTTACACCGGCCACGTCAAGCGTCACGGTGATGGTGGCACCATCGGGAGTGACCAGCAAATACTGAGCATCGGCGAGTTGCCATGTGCTATCGTCGCTCTGCTTGGTCAGACTGACTTCCTGACTTCCGCGACTGACATAGTCGCCACTGAGCGTTATGCCTTGGTACGACGGCGAGAGCGAAACGCTGACAGCCGTTACATCAGCAGGAATTTGGCGAATTACGACACTCGAGAGTTCTATCACCTTGCGCTGGAAACCTATTGTCAGAGTGGTGTTGCCCGGCTTTAAGTCGATGCTGCTCACCGCAGTCATAAGGTCAGTGTGTTTCTGTCCGCTGCGCAACAGTATCTCTGCCGTCTTCACGGCGTCCTCTTCTGCAGGCACGCTGTAGACATCCTCGTCGGCGCCGGCAACAGCAAGTATGTCGTAACTGCCTTGCACCAAATCAACCGAGAGCGCCTCGCCTTCGGCAGAAATGACTTCCTTGGTGACGCACTTGTCTTCGCTGTCGAACACAAAGACTGCAATGGGATAACTGATCCTGCTGTCGCCGTCTGCTCGCGTAGTGATGGAAAGCGAAGCGTCGGTCGCTATCGGGTCTTTGTCGTCTACAGGATTGTCGGGGATGTCGGGCAACTCTGTTAAACTTTTCTCGCAGCCCGCCACAAGCATGGCAAAGGCTGCGAATAAAAATATTTTCTTCATATTGACTTTAGAAATCTTTGGTCATCTCTGCCACTTCTGCGTTAACGTGGTCAATGAATTGCTGCACTGACATTACCGCCTGCTCGCCGCCACCCTGCGGACGCACTGCCACGGTGTTGTCCTGCTGTTCCTTCTCACCGACGATAACCATGTAAGGTATTCGCTTCAGTTCGTTGTCGCGTATCTTACGGCCGAGTTTCTCGTTGCGCAGGTCGATAGTAGGACGAACGCCGCCCTGTTCAAACTGCTTGGCAACCTCGCGTGCATAGTCGTTGTACTTTTCGGAAAGCGGAAGCACAGCGACCTGCTCCGGAGTTAGCCATAATGGGAAATGTCCGCTTGTGTGCTCTATCAGCACAGCAGTGAAACGCTCGAGAGAACCGAAAGGAGCACGGTGTATCATTACCGGTGTCTTTTTCTGGTTGTCTTCGTCGGTATATTCCAACTTGAAACGCTTTGGCAGATTGTAGTCTACCTGAATGGTACCGAGTTGCCAACGACGGCCAATGGCGTCCTTGATCATAAAATCAAGTTTCGGGCCATAGAATGCAGCCTCACCATATTCAACCTTGGCGTTAAGGCCTTTCTCCTGGCATGCTTCGACGATAGCCTTCTCAGCAAGGGCCCAGTCCTCGTCGCTTCCTACATATTTGTCATGGTCGTTAGGATCGCGCAATGAAATCTGGGCCTCAAAATTAAAGCCGAAGGCTGTCAGCACAACACCGATGATATCCATCACGTTGAGGAACTCCTGCTTAACCTGGTCGGCGCGGCAGAAGAGATGGGCATCGTCCTGCGTGAATGAGCGCACGCGCGTCAGGCCGTGGAGTTCGCCCGACTGCTCATAGCGATATACCGTTCCGAACTCTGCTATTCGCAGCGGCAGGTCACGGTATGAGCGTGGCTTACAAGCAAATATCTCGCAGTGGTGAGGGCAGTTCATCGGCTTAAGCATGTACTCCTCATTTTCTTCTGGCGTATGAATGGGCTGGAAAGAGTCTTTGCCATAGTGATCCCAGTGGCCGCTGGTGACGTAGAGGTTTTTCGAACCGATATGCGGTGTTACGACCTCCTGATATCCGAAGCGTTTCTGTACTCTGCGCAGATGGTCTTGCAGTCGCAAACGTAAATCCGTTCCTTTTGGCAGCCATATCGGAAGGCCCTTGCCCACGTTTTCAGAAAACATAAAGAGTTCCATTTCCTTTCCAATCTTGCGATGGTCGCGTTTCTTGGCTTCCTCGAGCATCACAAGGTATTCGTCGAGCATCTTCTTCTTTGGGAAGGAAATACCATAGAGGCGCTGCATCTGTTCACGAGTGGCATCGCCACGCCAGAAGGCGCCGGCCACAGAGGTAAGTTTGATGGCCTTTATGGCACCTGTGTTTACAAGATGCGGACCACGGCAAAGGTCGGTAAAAGCACCTTGTGTGTATGTGGTAATAGAGCCGTCTTCCAAGTCCTGCTCAATATGCTCACACTTGTAAGTCTGTCCGTTGGCAGCAAATGCCTTAAGGGCATCGGCTTTGGCCACTTCCTGACGAACGACAGGCTCTTTGCGACCGGCAAGTTCGCGCATCTTTTCCTCAATGCGCGGGAAGTCGCTCTCCTTAATCGACTCGCCGTCCTTGAGCAGCACGTCATAGAAGAAGCCATTCTCAATAGCAGGGCCAAAGCCGAACTGTATGCCAGGGTACAACTCCTGAAGGGCTTCCGCCAACAAGTGGGCAGACGTGTGCCAGAAGGTGTGCTTGCCTTCTTCGTCATCCCATTTATAGAGAGCAATAGCGGCATCGCTCTGAATGGGGCGGTTCAACTCAACTGTCTCGCCATTCACTGCGCAACTCAATACGTCGCGTGCCAAGGCCGGCGAAATGCTCTCAGCAATCTGAAGTCCGGTAACGCCCTGCTCATACGAGCGAACAGAACCGTCCGGAAATGTAATTTGAATCATATCTACAATATATGTTTGGTTTTAATAAGCGAATGCAAAGGTACTATATTATATAAGAATAGGTGAAAATTAAAAATTAAAAAAAGAGAAAAACTGAAAATTTACAACTAAAATATATAAAATGAGTTGCATTGTCGGCTTTAATTTATACCTTTGCCTACAAATAGTTTCAAAATCATCTTTGCAGTTATGCACCAGAGCGACAGCATTGTTATCATCCCCACCTACAACGAAATCGAGAACATCGAGAAGATTATCCGAGCCATATATTCGCTTGACAAGAGTTTTCACATTCTCATCATCGACGATGGTTCTCCCGACGGCACCGCCGACGTTGTGAAGCGGCTCATGGCAGAAGAATTTGCCGACAGGCTGTTTATTGTGGAGCGCAGTGGCAAGCAGGGACTTGGCACTGCATATATCGCAGGCTTCCGCTGGGCTCTGGAGCGCGACTATCAGTATGTTTTTGAGATGGACGCCGACTTCAGCCACGACCCGGCAGACTTGCCACGGCTGTATGCTGCATGCGCTGAAGAGGGATATGACGTGGCCATCGGCTCACGCTACGTGAGCGGCGTAAATGTAGTGAACTGGCCGATAGGCAGAGTGCTGATGAGTTATTTCGCATCGAAATACGTGAGGCTGGTGACTGGCTTCAAAGTTCAAGACACGACTGCCGGATTCAAGTGCTATCGCCGTAGGGTACTTGAAACTATTGAACTCGACAAGATTAGATTTAAAGGCTATGCTTTTCAGATTGAGATGAAATTCACGGCCTACAAGATTGGCTTTAAAATAAAGGAAGTTCCAGTTGTCTTTGTCAATCGCAGAGAAGGGGTCAGCAAAATGTCGGGAGGCATTTTCGGCGAAGCATTCTTCGGCGTGATTCGATTGCGCTGGGACGGATGGATGCGCCACTATCCCAAAATAGAACCTTAGTTTTACTTTTTCTCCCTGCCACTACTGGTCGGGGTTTTCTACAAAGCCCTGGAATTCCGGTTCCAAAGCAGACATTACGGAGTCGTAGGCTTGGTGCATTGTCGCCTGAACGTTCTGTGGTCCTTGTCCAACAGGATAAATAGGCTGGTGAATGGTGAGAGAAAGCGGATGCCACATTGCAAAATGCCAGTCACGCATCCGAGGCATCACTTGAAACGAGCCGTTGATTGTCAGTGGCACGACAGGCAACTGCAATTCGTCGGCAAGCATGAAAGCACCCTTGCGGAATATTCCCATGTGGCCTGTAAACGTGCGTGCTCCTTCTGGGAAAACCATCACAGAGCAGTTGCCTTTTGAAAGTATCCGGCGCGCACTGTCGTAGGTCTTGCGTATCTTGCTCACTCCACGTTTGTCGACCATTATCTGATGCGACTTGCGGCAGGCATAGCCGACAAAAGGTATCTGCTGTATCTGGTATTTCATCAACCACTTGAAATTTCGCCCGAGAAAGCCATACACCAGAAAGATATCGAACGCTCCCTGATGGTTGGCGACAAATACATACGACTGCCCAGGCTCCAGATTTTCCTTTCCCTCTATTTTTACCGGCAAGAGGAAAACTCTTGTTATTACCCTGGCCCACCATTTTCCCGGCATGTATCCCCAGTAGTGGCCGTTGCCTATTGAGCACCCTATCCCAACTGTCAGCGCTGTTATTATGGTTGCTACTACCGTCACAGGGATTGCTACGAAAACCTGATATATGCGATATAAGAATTTCAACATATTATAGTTTTTTCATGTTTTTTTTGCCTGTCAATTCTCTCTATTTACTCTTTTCTCAGCGTCACCACGACTATTTCACCTGGCAATCCGAAGCGGAAAGGGATAAGTCCGCCAAGCCCTGTTGACACATGAATGGCGCGCTGGCCGTCGTAAGTCATTCCTCCCCACTCGTCGTATATTATTTGAACGGGCGACCATCCGAAAATAGTCATTTGTCCACCGTGAGTATGGCCGCTGAGCGTGAGTTGTGCATGGCTTAGCGGCAGTATCTTCTTGCGCCATGCTGTCGGATCGTGTTGCAACATCAGGATAAAAGCCGTTGAGTCTACTCCGCGCAGCGTTTGCGATACGTCGCCAATCCGCGGCATTCGCTCAGATGCGCCCCAGTTTTCCATTCCTGCAACAACAATAGAGTCGCTGTCGCGCCGCACGATTTTGTGCTCGTTCATAAGCAAGTTCCAGCCAGCCTGGCGCTCCATCCGCTGAGTGAGGCGCACGGCCTTCAACTTGGTGAGCGAGTCGGCACGCTGATAGATGGCATAGTCGTGATTGCCAAGCACGGAGAAAACGCCGTCCCTGGCATTCAGGCGCTTCAACTGCGCCATGTGCTCAGTAAGTTCCCGAGGAGAGAGATTTTGGATATCGCCAGTAAATACTATCATGTCGGCCTTCTGCGCCATAATGCTGTCTACGGCTCTTGCCATAAGCCATTTCCACCTGCCTGTCATAGTTCCCACGTGGGCATCGGAAAACTGCAGCACTCTGTAACCGTCGAAAGATGCCGGCAAATCCTTGCTGCTGAATGTGATATGCCGCACCTGCATCTTGCCAAAACCTATAAATGTGCCGTAGCCCACTATGCCCCATATCACAACGGCTATGGCAATGGCTGCGCGCCGGCATGTCTTCCACGGAAAGAAGATGCGTAGTGGGAGCGACAGCAATACTGGTACCACAATGAGCACCATTACAAAAAAGAAAACTATGGCAAAACGGGCTATCATATTTTAGTTGACAGGTGATAGGTGACAGGTGACAGGTAATATTATATCGTTAGAGATTTGACTGTAGGAATTTTCGCGTTTGCACGACAGTCATTCCACGCCGCGCAGCATAGTCTGACAGTTGGTCCATGCCTATACGCCCCAAGGAGAAGTAGCACGACTGCGGATGAGATATCATCAGACCGCTGACACTTGCGTGTGGCCGCATGGCACCGCTTTCGGTAAGTTGGATGCCTATTTGTTTCATGTCAAGCAGTTCATCGATGACAAAATTCAGACTTGTGTCTGGCAGGGAGGGATAGCCTACGGCAGGCCGGATGCCCTGAAATTTTTCAGCGTGCAGTTCTTCCATGGTTAGTTGCTCCTGCGGTGCATATCCCCAATAACGCGTTCGCACTTCCTGATGCATGCGTTCGGCTGCAGCCTCCGCCAAACGGTCGGCAAGAAGTTGCATCATCATTTTTTTATATTGGTCGTCATCAAAATCCGTTTCCATTCCTTGGTCTACGCTTGTAGCAAAGAGCCCTACCATATCTTTTTTGCCAGAAGACAACGGCCTTACGAAATCTGCGAGGCACAGCATTTTGCTTCGCTCTTCCTGCTGGCGCAACAGAGGAAGCCGTCTGCCGCCATCCAGTACGATATCGTCGCCATCACTATTGGCTTCCATTATCTGAAACATCGCATTTGCCGCATAACGCCCGTCATATTCTGAGAGCAACTGCTCTGCTTCCTGCTGCAGTTGCATCTGTCGCGTCTTGTCGTGCAGTTGCCATGCATGAAAGAAGTAAGGCCAGTTTATGTAGGCTGCAAGTTCGTGTATCTCGTAGCGAAGAATCATCTGAAATTTATTTCCTGGGCGATGTATTTCTCGTCTACTTTTTTCCCGTCGTAGACTGTATGGCCATTGCACAAAGTGTGTTCAACGCGCCACATAAAGGTATGGCCTTCCATAGGACTCCATCCGCATTTGCTAAGAATGTGTGAACCAGTAAGAGTCCACGTTTCCGGACGAACTATTGTGATATCGGCCTTGTATCCCTTGCGCAGGAAACCGCGCTGACGCACGGAGAAAAGCAGAGCAGGCCGATGGCACATCAATTCGACAAGACGCTCTATTGTCAACACTCCCCTGTCAGCGAGTTCAAGCATTGTGACAAGCGAAAACTGTACCATTGGCATTCCGCTTGCAGCACGCAGGCAGCCACCTTCTTTCTGCGAAAGCAGATGTGGCGCATGGTCTGTGCCTATTGTGGCTATCCTTCCGTCAGTAAGTGCCGACTGGAGTGCATCACGGTCGCGCGTGGATTTTATTGCAGGGTTGCATTTTATGCGTGTACCGAGCGCGTTGTAGTCGCGGTCGCAAAAATACAGATGCGACACTGTTGCCTCTGCCGTGATGAGTGGTTCATGCGGCGAGAAGAGTTCCAGTTCCCGTTCTGTAGAGACATGCGCCACATGCAACTGCTGCCCGTATCGCCTGGCCAGCGACACGGCAAGTTCGGTAGAGCGATAGCATGCCTCACTGCTGCGTATCTCGGGATGATGCGTCACACGGGGATCGTCGCCATACATCGCCACAGCCTTGGCGGTGTTTCTCTTTATGATATCAGTATCTTCGCAGTGAGCCATCAACGGCAGCGGCGACTCGCCGAATATTTTCCCGAGCGCTGCAGCCTTGTCGACAAGCATGTTGCCTGTCGACGAACCCATGAAAAGTTTTATACCGGGAATGCGGTGAGTGTCAAGTCTGCTGAACAGCGATGCATTGTCGTTGGTTGCACCGAAGAAGAAACTGTAGTTGACATGACTTGACGCTGCAGCAATACTGAATTTCTCTTCCAGAGCCTCGAGGGTCGTTGTCTGCGGTATGGTGTTCGGCATGTCGAAGAAACTTGTCACGCCTCCTGCTGCTGCAGCCATGCTCTCTGTGTGGATTGTAGCCTTTTCTGTTAGCCCGGGCTCCCTGAAATGTACGTGACTGTCTATCACGCCTGGCAAGACATAACATCCTGTGGCGTCAATGTGCTCGCAGGCTCCTGTGTCTGCGCCTGCATAATTGCCGTCGGAAATTACTGCTTCAATGATGTCATTGTCTATGACAATTGTACCATTGAAGGTTTTGCCCTCATTGACAACTGTTCCTCCCTCAATGACTCGTTTCATCATCCAGCCCGTTCATACGCTGCTCATTCTCCTGAGCAGTCTGGTAATAATCGCGAACATACGGGTCGTTCTTAAACTTGTCTGTAGCCTTCGACATAATGTCCTCTATCTGCGGTGTCAACACAGGATAGCGGAACTGGCTGGTGAAAATCATAAAAACGCCAGGCCCTAAAACATTGTCAAAGTTTGCCTCGATAAACTTTGTAACCAGCCTGTCTTCCTCAAGCGCTATTCTGTCGGCCTCAACATTAAGTTGCGCGTTGATTTCATCTTCGCTAATACCGTCCAGCAGCATCTGGCTTTGCTTATGCGACAATTCGCTCATCTGACTGCTCAGTTGGTTGTGCTTGTCAATAAAACTATAGAGGCTATCATTGAAAGGCGTTCCCTCTACACTTTGCCGCGCGACGTCAATGCGCACATTGATATCACCTTCTTCCAGCACAATAGGCATCAGGCTCTCTTCGCCCATAAAAAGATTGGCCATTTGTATCGTATCCAAGGTGCCGTTGAAGTGGAATTTACCATGCACCACTTCACAGGAGTCAATTACTTTCACATCGCCATCCTTGACTACTTTCAGATATAGTTTATTACCTTCAAAGGCTGTGATGGACGACGAGCCCTGTACGCTGTAAGAGCGTGCACACGAACTGATGAGTGCCACTAAAGCCACAACGGGTAGAAGTTTCTTCATAAAAAATTCGCTTCGTTTCTGCTCTACAAATGTACAACCTTCTCAATAAACGCAGAAAAAATATTTGCGCTATTTAAGACTTTGGCAACGATATTTATACTTTTTTTGCCTCTTAGCCCTCTTTTTCCAATTCGTTAGCAATTCGATGCGTTGTATAAAGTTGCATTATAGCAGCAATAAGAACCAGCACAATCCAGTTATTGCGCACGTACCTTATATATAATAACCAGTCGAGTCCAAGAAAATTCGCATGATTTGCAAACATCAGCAAGGCAGCAATCAGAAAAAGCACGTCGCTCAGTATCACCATGCGGCGCAGTCGGCGTATGGCAATGTTACGACCATTATACGACTGCCTCATCTGCATGGCAGCGAAAAGCAGTGCCCCGGGAGCAAACACATAGGCAGCCCAATTCCTTAAGAACATGCTGGCACCAGCCCCAACCACCATCAGCAGTCCACCCAACAGCAGCAGAGCCACTTCCGTATTACTCAGTTGCCTCATGTCTTTCCGTTTTTTTTTGAGTTTCCACAGCCTCTCCGCTGATAACAAATATATCTTCGTTGTCAGCCTTCATAAAATATCTCTCACGCGCTATCTTACGTATTGCGCGAGGGTCATTGTGGATTTTTTGTATCTGCGCCTGATCGTGGCGATATTGCTGGTTGTAGCGTTCTATCTCCTCGTTGAGTTCCGATATGCGCTGTTTGTTCATATAATGCTTCCACACGCTGTTCTCATCCACAAAACCGATGAGCACAACGGCGATTACCGTCACAACAATATATTTCAGAGCCTTTATGCGCCATATAGCAAGGCATATCTGCTTTATCTTCTTCATATTCCGATTTTCCTGCCTGCAAAGTTACGATTAAGCGAGAGCAAAAACAAAATTTTTTCGCTTTTTTAAACCTATGTACTATAGGCGCCAGTTAAAATTGGCGCTAAAAATGTACCAAGAGAGTAAATCCACTGAGTTTTTCCGTATTTACCAACACAAGAAGAAGTTCGCCGAGAAATATGTCCTTACATTCATCCCGCTAAACTTATGTTAAATTATAGAACTTAATTTTGTTTTGCTCTTGACTTATTCGTACCTTTGCCACTGCATTCAACCTTTACATAAAGTAAGAAGTAAGAAATATGGAAGAGTATATAGTATCAGCCAGAAAATACAGGCCGCTGACTTTCGACAGCGTGGTGGGCCAGCAAGCCCTGACTACAACGCTGAAGAATGCCGTGCGCAGTGGCAAATTGGCCCACGCCTACCTGTTCTGCGGTCCGCGTGGTGTAGGCAAGACCACCTGCGCGCGCATTTTTGCAAAAGCCATCAACTGCATGTCGCCCACAGCCGACGGCGAAGCCTGCGGCACATGCGAAAGTTGCAAGGCTTTCGGAGAGCAGCGTTCCTTCAACATCTTTGAACTCGATGCTGCTTCAAACAACTCAGTGGAGCACATCAAAACCCTGATGGAGCAAACCAGAATACCTCCACAGGTGGGGCGCTACAAAGTTTTCATCATTGACGAGGTGCACATGCTCTCCACGGCTGCATTCAATGCCTTTCTCAAGACTCTCGAAGAGCCCCCTGCCCACGTGATATTCATCCTGGCCACTACAGAGAAGCACAAGATACTGCCCACGATACTCAGCAGATGTCAGATATATGATTTCGAGCGCATGACCGTGCGCGACACTGTTGCCCATCTGAAGACAGTGGCCGACAGCGAAGGCATACAGTATGAGGAGCAGGCCCTGGCTGTTATAGCAGAAAAGGCAGACGGCGGCATGCGCGATGCACTGTCTATTTTCGATCAGGCCGCGTCGTTCAGTCAGGGAAATATCACTTATGCCAAAGTTATTGAAGACCTCAACGTACTGGACTCGGAAAATTATTTCAGTATCGTAGACTTGGCACTGGAAAATAAAGTGAGCGACATAATGCTGCTGCTCAACCAACTTATCAGCAAGGGATTTGACGGCGGACTGCTGATACAAGGGCTTGCCCACCACATTCGCAATGTTCTTATGGCGCGCGATCCACAGACGCTTCCGCTGCTTGAGGTGAGCGACCAGCAGCGCCAGCATTTCCAGGAGCAGGCACAGAAGTGCCAGATACCTTTCCTATATCAGGCACTACGTTTCTGCAACCAGTGCGATGTGCAGTATCGCCAGTCGGGCAACAAGCGCCTGCTGGTAGAACTGACGCTGATAGAGATAGCGCAGATCACGCAGCCCAGCGATGACGCCGCTGCCAGTGGGCGCAAGCCCACACGACTGAAATCCCTGTTTAAGAAACTGATACAAGACCAGCAGTCACAGAATGTAGTTCCGCAGGTGACTCAGACTGCCCGTACTGTATCCTCCCCCACTCCACTTGCTACAGACACACGTACCACTGCTGCACCAGCAGCACCATCTGCTCCACGCCCGACGCTGAAGAGCAGCATCAGTTCGTCATGGAAAAACATCCGTGAACAGGCCAAGCCGCAGAAAATGCAAATCATGCTCGGCGCGCTTGATGAGGGCGACACTACTACTGCTGCAAATGACGAGCAACAGCCATTCAGCCAGAGCGACTTGGAATTTCAATGGCTCTCCATGTGCAACCGCATGCCTCAGAAATACGGCGGCATAGCCAACCGCATGCGCAACATAACTCCGAAGATTACAGAATTCCCTGCCGTGGAAGTCGTCGTCGACAATCAGTTGGCCCTCGACCAGATGCTAAGCATTCAGGCTAACATAGTGAACACCCTGAAATTGCATCTGCGCAACAACGCCATCACGATGCAAATGCGCGTTGCGAAACAGAAAGAGCAGCAACGCATACTGACGCGCCGCGAACAGTATGAAGCCATGGAGCAAAAGAATAAGGCCATACGCATTCTCCGCGAGTCGCTTGACTTGGAACTTGCCTGAGCCACCATCATCAGAATGGATATCCGATGGCAAAGTGGAGCGTCTGATTTTTCCCAAAGCCGTCAACATTGTAGAAACCAGAGCGTCCAGTATCGTAGGGCACGTGCAGTCCGATGCCCCAGTCAAGACGTATCACGAGAAAATCAAGGTCGTAGCGCACACCAATGCCTGTGCCTACGGCCATTTCTTTTAGCATATTCTTAAAACTGAACTTAGAGCCGGAGAAGAACTGGTTCCACTGATCATTGCCGTAGTCCTCGTCGAAATTCCACACATTTCCAGCATCAACAAACACGGCACCATAGAGGCTGCCGAACAGTTGTCTGCGATATTCCAGATTGCAAACAAACTTAATGTCGCCATTCTGCATAAGATACGAATAGGCTTTGTCTGCCACGCCAGAAAAACTGCCAGGGCCTATTCCTCTCACAGGAAAAGCCCTCAGACTATTTGCTCCACCGACATAAAACATCTCCGAATTGGGCACCCAGTCGCTGTTGCCGTAAGCATAGATTACGCCAGCATTGACATGGCCCACGAGTTGTGACATGGCATTAAGTTGCAATGTCTTTGTAAAATCTGTTTCAAGTTTTAGGAATTGCGAGTACGGGTTTTTAAAGAGTTGTTTGTCCTTTGTATCCCATTTCTTGCCTGCCGCCATCATCAGCAGCGAAGTGATATTGCCCGACTCGGCCAGCGTAGTCTCCCACCGCACAGGGTGCAGGGTTCCCTTCGGACTGCTGTAGGTATAGGTATAGCGCATTTCAGGTATGAAATAGTCCTGCATCGTGGCCTTAAGATATGGATTTTGCGTCATCACAGAGTCGAATGCTGCGGTGTGGCTGTTCATAAACTGATATTTCACCGTCAGCGGTGACAGTTCATGGCGGCTCTGTGCCGACGACTGCCATCTGTAAGTCCATTCACCACTTACGATATGCATCTTGTAATATCCTGGCCGGCGCACGACATCAGTCGAAGCCTTTGCAATCGTCGACGGTGTACTGAAAAAGCGCCGTCGGCGCAGCCGTCCGTATTTGTCTCTCCTCGGCCTGCTATTGCCTCCGACGAAAGGTGCTATAAGTCGTGGAAACTCCACTGATGCGTCAACACCATACTCATAATTGCTCATGTTTGAGCCGCTTGTCGTAGCCCATTCATACGAACCATGGACGTTAACATCTATTTTCTCACCTCCCCTGAATGCATTGCGCCTCGTAACACCTATTTTCAGTTCCGGTCCCATGCGTCCTATGGTACGCGCATTGAAGTTTGTCTCGACATACGTGTCCCACGGTTTGTCGAAAGTACAGTCGAGCGTCATGTCAAGCGTGTCGCAGAGTTGCGTTGTGTCACGTGGCGTAAACTTGAAGTCAGTCATTGAGAACAGCCCCATTGCATTCAGTTTGTTGACGCTCTCCAGATAGTTGTCGTAACTGTATAACTGCCGCGGACGTATCTTCAGGTCGGCCATTATAACGCGCGGACGAACGGGAGGACGCTTGCCGCTGTATCTGACAGTGAAATAGCGACGCACGGTAGAGTCGGAATACTGCTCGTTGAACGACTTGCGCATATTGATATTGACGCGGCCTATATACCACTTGTGCTTTGCCGCTTCGGGAGTGTCGTCGGCCAGTTGCAGACGCAGTTGTGCCTTACCCTCAACGGCAAAAGTGTCGGCCAGATAAGACGCATACTCTGGCTGATAATAGTAGTAGCCATTGTTACGCAGCATCGTACTGATGCGCACGCGCTCTGCGTCAAGGTTGGCAACGCTAAAGGCATCGCCCGTATGCACGAGGGCTTCGTCGGCAGATGCTATGATAAGGCTGTCGGCCTCATTGGGATATCCCACGTAGGCTATGCTGTCGAAGGTAAAGAGGTGGCCCAGGTTGACATCATATCCTATCTTTGCCATCTTCGGGTTTTTCTGCGTCACAGCCTTATAGTCCACCTTGCCGTAGAAGTAGCCGTGATTGCGCAGCACGTTCTGGGCCACGGAGGCTCGCAGTTCTGGATTTACCCACGACATGAGCACCGGCTGCTTGCCAAAACTGCTCGTCAGCCACTTTGCAAAGGCCCCGTTTCGCTGCGAATAGTGATTCCAGATAGACAGTCCGACGGAGAAAGGCATGCGATAGTAACTGCTACCGAAGATGGCACCATTGGGGGCAGTGGCAAGGGCAGCCTCAACTTCCTCCTGCGTAAGCACAAAGTTGTCGTTGCGCTCGTAGTTGTCGTAGTTTATCTTGGTCAGTCCTGTAAACAACTGGTCATCGTCAGCAATGCCGTTTGTCATGGAGCATGCTGAGGTGAGCACAACAGATATGAGTATCGCAAGTAGATTACTGTTTTTCATTGACATTGCTTTTAATGGAGTCTCCACGGTTTTCCACGATGCGCGGTGCTGGGGCCGGCATCGCCACCTGCGTGTCTTTCAACCGGAAGATGTCACTGAAGTTCTGCACCGTACGGCGCCACGTCAGTCCACCGCCGTATTTCTGAGTATATCCGTCGAGCCAGTCGTAGGCATTGTTCTGATAGAAAAGTTGCACGTACTTGTTGGCGGTATCGTCAAGGCGGTATTCGAGCGAGACATTGTCGAAGAATGAATTGTTGTTGCCCGGAGATTCACTTCCCGACGTCACTTTTCCGCCAACCACTATTTTCATCCTGTTATTCCAGAAGCGCTTGGCAAATTTGAACGAGTAGTCGGTGTGTGTCTGACCTGTGGCGTCGGTGGTGTTGTCCATGCCGAACGAGAGGTCGAGCGTACGCAGGGCATTGCCTGTTATCTGGTTTATCTCCGAGTTGAGGAAGGAACTGAGCGCACTGTTCATCGAGAACGAGCCTGTATTTCCGTCGGCAAGATACATGCCTGTGGTGAGCATCGACACAGCCAGTTTGCCACGCTGCTCCGTGCTCATTGCCATAAGTTCGCTATGCAGTTGCATGTCTTCCGGCGCATCGAGCGTAAACTCCAGTCCCATGTCGGCAAGCGTTTTCGTGATCACTACGCCGCAGTCGAACTCGACCGAACGCCCTACTCCACCTGTGTTTGTCACCGTTGCCTTTGTCCGTTCAACGGCAGAGATATTCAGCGTGGGGTTCATCGGTTCGCCCGTGAACTCTATGTACGAGCCATCTTGAATGGTGAAAGTCTTAAGCGGTATCACAGGGAGCGAATATTTCATCTCGCCGTTTGACAGCGTGTACTTGCCCGTGAGTTGCAGGTTGTCGGCAGGATTATATGTCATGCGCAGTGTACCGCCGCCCATCAGGTCGATATAGTTTGAGTGGTCGGCATTCATGTATGCCATGATATGGGCGCCTTTCGATATATCGACAGTCATATCCATCTTGAAGCCTGTCAGTGCCGGCCTGTTAACGATGGTCTGCGTGGTATCGCTGAAGTCGGTGAAGCGCACGAGTTCGTCAAGTTGGTTGTCGGTGGTAATAGGCGAGTCGCGCAGTATGTAGCCAATGTCGGTAGTTCCGAGCAAGTCCAGTTTGCCGCGCATCACGAGGTTGTCGAGTTGCCCGGACATTGCACCAAAGAAGTTGACGAATGCCTTTCCATAGGCTACGCTCTTGGCATGCTCCTTCGCACCTATTATCTGATAGTTCTGCGCACGCATGCGAAGGTTGACAAGAATACGTTCCAGATTGCTGAAGTCTACGTTGCCCATGATATTGAGCGGCTGGTCGTTGTAGGCGTAGACCGTAAAGTTCTCGAAGAGCAGGTTGCTGCCAATAATGCGCACAGGGTCGTCGTCGAAGCGCAGCGCTACACCATAAGGGATGCTGACGAGATAGGAAGAGTCGAGATAGACCTCGCCATCCACCAGCAACTTGTCGAGAGTGCCTTTTACGCTCAGTTCGCCTTCGCCATATCCTGCAAGTCCGCATATCTGGTCGGGCACAAATCCGTTGACCATGCTAAGCGGAAGCCTTTCCAGTTGCAGGCGTGCGTTGATGCGCCCATCGTCGTTGTTGTAGTATGTTCCTTCCAGCAGCCCGACCTCCACGTCGTCTTTCATCAGGCGTGCCTCAATGGCGTGTGCGTCATCCTCTTTTTGCAGATAAACCAACTCTGTGCTGACGTTGCCTATAGGACTGCGCTCGTAGGTCATGCCACGTACGCTCATATCGCTAACCATGGATATCTGTCCCTGCGCGTCCTGCACTACGTGGTAGTCGCCATTGAGCAGTCCTGTCATCCTTGGCACGTATGGCATCACTGATGTTATCTCATCCAGATTGAAGCGGTTCAAACTCACCGTTATGTCCTGCAATGCCGTCGGGTCTGTTTCTTCTGAGTATATGCGTACGCCTGTCCCGTCGTCGGCTATCAGGTTTACCTTTGCCTTTACCTTGTTGTCTGCACCGAGGAAAACGAAGTTGTCGTCGTTAAGAGCAAACTCCTTGTAACCCAGCAGAGGTCTGCTTGGCACGAGGTGTATGTTTAGTCCGCTGTCTACCACTTCTGCCTGCGCTCCAACACGCGCGCCAAGACGGTTGTCGCTGTCGTAGTAGCGCACTCCCACTGTTGCGCCATGTTCCTGCAGCACTCCGTCGAACAGCGCATTGAAGACAAACTGCGGATTGCGCTTGTTGTTGCGCACCTGACCTCCGAAACTGAGCCGCTCGCTGCGCTGTACCAACTGGAAGTTGATGGTGTCAAGCCGCGTGCCGTCGTAGGTGAGCGAGTGGATGTGTCCTTTACCGTTGACACCCGTTGCCGGCGACGTTACGAGCCACATTCCCATGTCCTTGAATGTGATTTTGTTGGCTTTGAGGTATGCTGCAGCAGGATTGTCTTCGTCGCTGCTCATAGTGAGGCTCATCGTAGGTAGCAACTGGCGCAGGCGTGGCTGGTTGATGGTCTTCTGCTCTTTCTGCAGCATCAGTTCTGCAGTTAGCGAGTCTATCTGATTGAGCAGTATCTTGTATCCGCCGCTTGCCGTGAAGTCTATCTTCAGGTTGCCGCTATTTGCCTTAGCCCATGTCGTGTCGCGTGAAGTAAGCATGTTGAGCGTAATTTCGCCAGGCCTTATGGCTTGTGCGCTGTCGCGTATCGTAAGGTCGTTGATAAGTCCCTGAACTCTGTAGAACTCGTCGAGGTCGCTCTCTATGTCCATGTGTGAACACATGCTCACCTCAAGCGGACTGTCCATGACGCGCAGACGATAGAGGTCGACGCTGCTAAGGTCGGCAGAGAACGTAGCGTCAAGACGCTGCTTGCTCATCAGTGCATCGAAATTGATAAGTCCTCTGAGCAGAGGATTGTCGCTGCTGATGTCGGCATGCGCCCTACCACCCCTGATGTCAGCCACTGCCACGACGTTGTCAATATCTAACTGCCCATATCCCAGATGGTGCAGCCGTGCATTTGCCTGAAGTCTTGTCGACGGCGAGAAGAAGTCGGTGCCGCGCCCGTTTGCCGTGATGTCGGCAGTGACGGTGTAGAGCGAGTCGTGGGGCATGAAGTTGTGCAGATTGAGCCTGTCCACGCTGGCCTTTACGTCATAACTCATTGCCCTGCCATCAAACGTGCCGCGCGCTTTCACCTTTCCAGAGCCTTGGCGCGCCACCACGTCGGCAGCATATCGCTGACCATCGGCCTTTAGCAGTCCCTGCGCGGTGATGCCCCGCGGAATTCTGTAGTTCTTCTGCACATCGCGAGGCAGAAGCGACGTGACAAAGCCAAGATTGTCGGCGGTGGCATAGAAATGTACCTTGGCGCGCAGGCGGTCAAGGTCGGTCAGATTGGCAGCATAGCCCGATGCCGTAGCATGAAAGGCTGAAGGCAAGGAAACGTCGAGTCCTGAGAATTCGACGTGGTCCATATTTCCCTTGACAAAGCCCTTGATGCTCAGCGGCTGATTGGGCCAACTCTGAACAAACTGCTTTGGCATGTCGCCCATAAACATCATCAGGTCTTGCTTGCCCAACTGTGCATTGACACGCAGTCGCATTTTTCCCGGGTCTATTGGCTCCAGCAGCGACAGCGGCATATCGAGTTCTACGTCAACGTCAGAATCGGGAGTGGTCAGACGGAAGCGCGGAAGTTTCAGACAGCCATTCTCCATAGCCACCAGACCCGTCAGATTGCTCACCTCAAGTCCGCTCTTCTCGCGCAACTGCACAGTGCGCATGTATAGCCGCAGGTCGGGAGCGTGATAGTATATGCTGTCAATGCCTACGCGGATGTTGTCGAGCGCGATATGGTTGAAGTCGAGACCTTCCACCTGAGGCTCGAAGTTCTTGCTATAGTTCAGAGTGCCTCCCGTCCAGTCTACAGAGCCTACGCGATACGTCTCCGTCTGTAGACTGATATCGCCATGGCGCGCCCTCAAATTGTCAAACCTCATATCGACGCTCATCGTGTCGCCCGGCATGTGCAGCGCAATGCCGGTGCGCTCCACGACTATACTGTCGATGTCGATCTGCCATGGCAGCGGTTCAGACTTTGTCGTGTCTTCCGGCACTGAGTCGCGCAGCACGATGTCAACGGCAGCGTCCTCAAGGCGAGTACCATTGAGGCTCACCGTTTGGCGGTCAAGGTCTATGCCACGACTGCTGGCGGCAAACCGGCGCAAACTGCCTTTCACCTGTGCAGCCTCTACGAGACTATATGTATTAAAACGGGCATTGCTTACTTCCAACTGGTTGACGATAACCTTGCTGCTCAACAGCGGAAGCAACTGCACGTCGACCACGGCACGCTGAACGTAGGCTATAGTGTCTGCCTGGGCCTCGTTGACTTGCAGCACCTGCAAACCTTCAATTCCCAAATCTATAGGGAACGACAGGTCTACATGGCCGACGCTGATTTGCATCCCTGTCTTTTCTGATGCTATGGCTGCCACTTTCTTTACCGCCCAGTGCTGTATCGGCGGCACGTAGAGCAGTATTGTGAGTATGAGAAAGAGCAATACTGGCGTCAGCAGAACCGCCAATATCCATATCAGTGCCTTCTTCATCGTTGCTTTTTCGTGCTTTTGCGCGCAAAGATAGTGTTTTTCCATTATTCTTCTTTGCCGAAAAGGCGAAAAATACGTGTGCCAATGTTATTTTTTGCGTTTTTATTTTTGTACATGCTGTTTGCACGAAAATAAAAACAGTGTTTACGAAAATTAAAACAGCGCTGACAAAAATTAAAACAGTGTTTACGAAAATAAAAACAGTGTTTACGAAAATAAAAACAGTGTTTA
>CALFIY010000057.1 GCA_937877595.1 uncultured Prevotella sp. | reverse complement strand
CGAAGACGAAGACAGCAACTTTGAACTGGTGAAGATTGTGCTGCAGAAGCGCTATCGCCTGATGCGTGCCAAGGATGGTATCGAGGCTGTCACTATCTGCGAAGACGAAAAGCCCGATCTTGTTCTCATGGATATCCGCATGCCCGACATGAACGGACTTGACGCCACGCGCATCATCAAGGAAGTGAGCCACGACATTCCTGTCATTGCGCTTAGCGCCTATGCCTTCGACGAGAATATACGCGAGGCAAAGCAGGCTGGCTGCGACGACTTCATGGCAAAGCCATTCCGTGTGGAAGATTTGCTTGACATCGTGCAGCACTACCTCGACATTAAAAAATAAACACTTACTTTTTTTCTAACATCCCCACTAAGGCAAACCGTTAGTACGTCATGGGAAAATTAGCAGTCTATAGATATGTAGCCATCATGTTCCTGGTGGCTCAGATAGTCGTTTCCGTTTTCACTTTTGTAGGTCTATATGCAGGAGCAGCACATCCCGCAGGTAACACAGCACGTGCGCTGATAGTGTTCATACTTCCGCTACTTATCCTGGCCAATCTGGTGTTGCTGGTCTACTGGCTGGTGCGCCGCCGCTGGTTCATAGCATTGCTGCCGCTTGTTACGGTGCTCTTCTGCATACCGTACATCGGCACGATATTCCAACTGCGCTCACAGCCGAAAGGCGTTGATGCACAGAACGGACTGAAGGTGGCTTCGTATAACGTTGCCATGTTCTGCCGTGAGACTTCCGGTTTCATGGCACAGGACATTCTTTCGGAAATGCGCAAGCAGAAAGTTGACGTGCTCTGCATTCAGGAGTATTCTGAGCACAGCGGCGACAAACTCAACTCCAATTCATACAAGGAATATTTCCCTTATATGGCAACGGGACGTGAGGACATGATTATCTACAGCCGCTATCCTATCAGTAAAAGCAAGACCATACTCTTCGACGACACAAACAACAGCGCCATGTGGGCTGATATCGAAGTTAGCGGCCGCGAATTCCGCGTCTTCAACACTCACCTGCAGACTACAGGTATCAACCACTCTCTGCGCCAGGCGCAGAAGGCTGCCGAGCGCGGTCTTGACTTCAGTGGCAACCGCCTGCTGTCGCTCATCTACGGCAACTACGCCCTTGGCATGATAGTGCGCGCCGGCCAGGCTACGCTCATAGCGCAGGAGAAACGCGCTTCCGACAAGCCTGTCATTCTCTGCGGCGACTTCAACGACGTTCCCTATTCCTATGTATACAAGACGATGCTCGGCGACATGGTCGACGGCTTCAAGGAATGTGGCTTCGGATTTATGTTTACATACCGCGGCACTAAGCATGCGCGCATCGACTATATCTTCCATGACAAGTCGCTGCACGGAATTACCTACTACCACGGCGAGCAAACCTACTCCGACCACTATCCTATATACATGAAGATCGCAATGTGACTTCTCACCTCCCACTTAAACCTACACCTTAAATGAAGAAATTAGTTCTTTCGGCCATGCTGTTACTGATGGCCGTGGCAGGTGCCAATGCGCAAACCGACGTGATAGGAAAACACAACATAAAACTCAATAGCCCGTACATGACGCCCGAAGCCCTCTGGGCAATGGGACGTATCGGCACTGTCGCCGCCTCGCCCGACGGAAAGCATGTGGCTTTTCAGGTTGGCTATTACTCAGTAAAGCAGAACAAGGGGCACCAGGTGCTGTGCGTAATGAATGTAGACGGCACGGAGCGCCGCCAACTCACAACGGCGTCGGCCAGCGAGACCGACCCGGCATGGCTTGACGCCGAGACGATAGCCTTCATAACCGGCGGCGAGATATGGGCAATGAAGGTCGACGGCTCAAATCGCCGTCAACTCTCCAGCACGAAAGGCAGCGTAGAGGGCTTCCTCTTCTCGCCCGACCGCAGCAAGGTTATCATCGTGAAATCTATTCCATTCCATGAGGTGATAAAGGAAAATCCCGAAGACCTTCCGAAAGCCACCGGCCGCCGCGTCACCGACCTGATGTACCGCCACTGGGACCACTACGTGGAGAACATTCAGCATCCGTTTGTCTGCTCTGTTGCCGACTTTACCGTGGATGGCGAAATGACTGATATCCTCGACGGCGAGCCTTACGAGTGTCCGATGGAGCCTTTCGGCGGAATAGAACAACTGGCATGGAGCCCCGATTCAAAGACAATAGCATACACTTGTCGTAAGAAGACGGGCACGCAATACGCAATCTCTACCGACTCCGACATTTTCCTTTATGACATAGAGACGCGCTGCACTCGCAATCTCTGCAAACCGGCCGACTATAAAGCGCCTGCATCAGACGCAACACACACGCTGGCAGACCAGGCCGTGAACCAGAGCGGAGCAAACACCGGTTACGACCAGAATCCGCAGTTCTCGCCCGACGGCCAGTACATTGCATGGCAGTCGATGGCGCGCGACGGATATGAGGCAGACCTGAACCGCCTCTGTATATACCATCTCGCTACAGGCACAAAGCGTTACGTCAACTGGAAAAGCGACGTCGAGGCTTTCTGCTGGGCGCAGGCAGAGGTGAGAGGTAAGAAGGCAGGGGTGAGTGGTAAGAAGGCCGACGCTGCGCAGTTCTACTTCCTCAGCGTATGGCATGGTTGCAACAATCTGTACAGCGTCAACCAGAAAGGCGAGGTTACGCAACTTACTGAGACGTGGGACGACTGGACGTCACTGCAGTTGGCAAACAACGGACAGCAGATACTGGCAACTCGCCAGAGCCTTTCTGCTCCTACAGACATCTATCTCGTCACGCCAGGAAAGAATATCGAGAAGACGCGCACACAGCAGATATCTTTTGAAAACAAGCATATCCTCGACCAACTCACGTTCGGGCGCATGCAGCAACGCTGGGTGAACACCAGCGACGGCAGGAAGATGCTGGTATGGATTATGCTTCCTGCCAATTACGAAGAAGGCAAGAAGTATCCCACGCTTCTCTTCTGCGAGGGAGGCCCGCAGAGTCCGGTAAGCCAGTTCTGGAGTTACCGATGGAACTTCCAGATAATGGCAGCCAACGGCTACGTTGTCGTAGCACCTAACCGCCACGGACTGCCAGGCTTCGGACAGGAATGGAAAGAGCAGATATCGGGCGACTGGACAGGCCAGTGCATGGACGACTATCTTGCCGCTATCGACGATGCTGCGCAGAACTTGCCATTTGTAGACCGCGACAGACTTGGCGCTGTCGGCGCATCCTTCGGTGGCTTCTCCGTCTATTACCTTGCAGGCCATCACGACAAGCGCTTCAAGGCTTTCATAGCCCACGACGGTGCCTTCAACCTTGAGTCGATGTATACCGATACCGAGGAGGTCTTCTTCTCCAACTGGGAGTACGACGATGCTTACTGGAACGCCGGTCGCACGCAGCGCGCCGCCAAGACCTACGAAAACTCGCCCCATCGCTTTGTCGACAAGTGGGACACACCTATTCTCTGCATTCATGGCGAGAAGGACTACCGCATTGTCTACAATCAGGGCATGGGTGCCTTCAATGCGGCACGTCTTCGCGGAATTCCTGCGGAATTGCTCATCTTCCCCGACGAAAATCACTGGGTGCTGAAGCCTCAGAACGGAATACTGTGGCAGCGTACCTTCTTCTCGTGGCTCGACCGCTGGCTGAAGAAATGAACAACAGCGCTCCACTGAAGGCTCATCTGAGCATGTTTACCGCCTGTGCCATTTGGGGACTGATGTCGCCATTGGGCAAGGATGCCATGACTCACGGCATTGACGGCATCACGATGGTGTCGTTCCGCGTCATGGGTGGAGCATTGCTGTTTTGGTTTACCTCATTGTTTTTCATGTTGCGGGGCAGGCGTACTGCCGATATCGCCGAAGTCGGCGGGCAGTGCAGCACTGCGGTGCCTCTGCGCGACAAACTGCTGTTTGCCCTTGCTGCTGTCTTCGGCCTCGTGTGCAATCAGTGCGGCTTCACCATAGGACTAAGCCTCACGTCGCCGGTCAATGCCAGCATCGTCACCACGTCATTGCCTATCTTTGCAATGATTCTCTCCTTTCTCATTCTGCGCGAACCTGTCACGTGGCTCAAGTTTGGCGGCGTGGCGATAGGCTGTGTCGGAGCCGTGACGCTTGTTCTCACCAGTGTCCACGCTGCCGACAGTCGTGTGGGCGACATTCGCGGCGACCTCTTCGTGCTTGGCGCGCAGTTGTCGTACGCCCTGTTTCTCTCGCTGTTCAACAAACTCGTCAGGCGCTACGATATCTTTACCGTAAACCGCTGGATGTTTCTCTGGGCGACGGTTATCATCTGGCCGTTCGCCATCTGGCATGTGGCAGCGGTCGACTGGGCGAGCGTTCCACTGCGTACGTGGCTTGAAACAGCCTATGTAGTGTTCTTCGGAACATTCGTAGGCTATATCCTTATAGTCAACGCGCAGAAAGTGCTTCGCCCCACGGTCGTCTCCACCTACAACTATGTGCAGCCGGCTGTTGCAGTCACCGTCTCGGTGCTTACGGGCATCGGTGTCTTCAAGCCCACGCAGGCCCTTGCTGTGCTGCTGGTGTTCACCGGTGTCTGGATGGTGACGAAATCGAAGAGCAAGAATGATATCACTCTCGCGCGCACGCGCACGCGCGTATAATTAATATATAGGTGTTGTAATCCTAAATGCACGGTATTGCCGGGCAGAGAAAGAAGTCTGATACAGTATAAAAAAACGCAACAAAAAAGAATAAAAAATGTCACAAGCAATTCAAAAGACGCTGCGCGATTCTGCAGCAATGCGCTGGACAGCCCTGTTGCTCCTTGCACTGGCCATGTTCTGCTCCTACATTTTCATGGATATCCTTTCGCCCATCAAAGACCTTATGCAGTCGGAGCGTGGGTGGGACTCTACGGCCTTCGGCACAATGCAGGGCTCAGAGGTATTCCTCAACGTTTTCGTCTTCTTCCTTATCTTTGCCGGTATAATACTCGACAAGATGGGCGTGCGCTTCACGGCTGTTCTCTCTGCAGCGGTGATGCTTGTCGGGGCATGCGTCAAGTGGTATGCCGTGAGCGATGGCTTTATCGGTAGCGGTCTGGAGACTTGGTTTAACAACAATCTCAACTATATTCCCGTTTTCGATGAGTTGGGAGTGAGTCCTTTCTACGAGGGAATGCCCGCTTCTGCCAAGTTTGCCGCCTGCGGATTTATGATATTTGGCTGCGGCTGTGAAATGGCAGGCATCACGGTGTCGCGTGGAATAGTAAAATGGTTCAAGGGACGTGAGATGGCGCTGGCCATGGGTAGCGAGATGGCGCTGGCACGTCTCGGCGTAGCAACCTGTATGATTTTCTCGCCTTTCTTTGCACGTCTGGGCGGCGAGATAAGCGTGTCGCGCTCCGTGGCTTTCGGTGTGGTGCTGATGTGCATAGCCCTGATTATGACTATCGTCTATTTTGTCATGGATCAGAAACTTGATGCTCAGACTGGTGAGGCAGAAGAGAAAGACGATCCGTTTAAAATCAGCGACCTCGGCAAGATTCTTACCGACAGCGGCTTTTGGCTTGTTGCCCTGCTCTGCGTTCTCTATTACTCGGCAATTTTCCCATTCCAGAAATATGCCGTAAACATGTTGCAGTGCAACCTTACGCTTACCGCTCCCGACGCTTCGTCGTTCTGGGCATCGTCGAGCGTCACCATCGTGCAGTATGTCATAATGCTCGTAGTGGCTGCAGCCGGATTTGCCTCTAATTTTCAGAAAAAGACAAACGTCAGGAACACTCTTCTCGGCATTTCCATCCTTGCCCTTATCACATATTGCTATATGGGCTACATGCGCCAGTCGGCAGAATCAATCTTTGCCGTCTTCCCATTGCTGGCAGTGCTTATCACACCAATCCTCGGCTCATATCTCGACCATCACGGCAAGGCAGCATCAATGCTTGTGCTTGGCAGCATACTGCTTATAGCATGCCATCTCACCTTTGCCTTTGTCCTGCCTGCATTCAAGGGAAGTCCTGTAGGCGGCATTGTGATAGCCTACGCCACTATCCTCGTTCTTGGTGCGTCATTCTCGCTGGTGCCTGCATCGCTGTGGCCTTCAGTACCAAAGTTGGTAGATGCAAAAGTAATCGGTTCAGCCTATGCACTAATCTTCTGGATACAGAACATTGGCCTGTGGCTTTTCCCATTGCTCATCGGAAAGGTGCTCGATGCCACAAACCCGGGTGTTACCGACCCGACACAGTTCAACTACACTGCTCCGCTGGTGATGCTTGCCAGCCTCGGCGTTGCTGCCCTGCTGCTTGGCATCGTCCTTAAGGCTGTCGACAAGAAGCGCGGCCTCGGGCTTGAAGAGCCGAACATTCGTGAGTAAGTAAGGGGTGAGTTTCCGCTTATCAGTATTGTCTTAGGGCAGCGAGCAGTTCGTTGTTCTCTGTTCGCGTACCTATGGTGATGCGCAGGCAGTTGTTGCAGAGTGCAATGTGTGTGCGGTTGCGCACAATGATGCCTTTTTCCACAAGATAATCGTATGTTCCCTGTGCGTCGGTCATCTTTGCCAGGAAGAAATTAGCGTCTGTGCGATATACGCCTTCGCATTGCGGCAGTTCCTGAAATGCCTGTATCAGTCGGGAGCGTTCCTGCAGCAGCAGTTTCACGCATTTGTCTGTCTCAAACGGGTCGCGCAGCGCCTGTGCTGCGTGCTGCTGCGTCAGCAGGTTGACGTTGTACGGATATTTCACCTTATTATATATCTCTACAATCTTCTGCGAGGCGAACGCCATGCCCAGTCGTATTGCTGCCAGCCCCCACGCCTTCGACAGCGTGCTCAGTACGATGAGGTTCGGGTGGCGTGCCAGTTCCGGGCGCACTGACGGCTGTTGTGCGAAGTCTATATACGCCTCGTCTATCACCACAATTCCGTTGAATTCACTCACCAACCTGAGCATTTCTTCGCGGTTCAGCGAATTTCCTGTCGGATTGTTTGGCGAGCAGAGCCACATGATTTTCGTGTTGGCATCGGCTGCTGCCAGCATGTCGCTTGCCTTGAAGTCGAAGTTGCTGTCGAGCATCACCGTGCGATATTCCACGTTGTTGATGTCGGCGCAGACGCGGTACATGCCGTATGTTGGCTCGATTGCCACTACGTTGTCGCGGCCCGGAGTGCAAAACACGCGGTAGGCGAGGTCGATGGCTTCGTCGCTGCCGTTTCCCAGGAAAATCATATTCTCCGGGATTCCCTTCACGCGTGCTATTAGTTGTTTCAGTTCGCGCTGCAGCGGGTCGGGGTAGCGGTTGTATGGTGCTCCGTACGGATTTTCGTTTGCGTCGAGAAACACATGCGCTTCCTTTCCGGAGTATTCATCGCGTGCTGAAGAGTATGGAGCGAGGCTCCAAATGTTCTTCCTGACTAATTGCTCTAAATTAAACATCAAAGATTAAATATTAAATTCGCCTCTCACCTCTTCTATTCTCACCGTCATTGCTCGCTTGTGAGCGTCCAGTTGTTCGGCCTCAGCCATCAGTTCTACTGCGTGGCCGATGTGGTGTATTCCCTCTTCCGTGATATGCTGGAAGGTAATCTTTCGACAGTAGGAGTCGAGGTTTACTCCGTTGTATGCCGTGGCATAGCCGTGGGTAGGTAGCGTGTGGTTAGTGCCGCTGGCATAGTCGCCAGCACTCTCGCAGGCATACTTCCCGAGGAACACGCTTCCTGCGTTTACCACTCGCTCTGCCAGTTGCTCGTAGTTGCTTGTCTGTATTATCAGATGCTCCGGAGCGTAGCGGTTGCTGAGTTCAATCATCTCGTCGTAGTCTTTCACCAGCACGAAACTGCTGTTGGCGAGCGATTTCTCTGCCATCTCATGTCTTGGCAGCAGAGCCAGTTGTCTCTCCACTTCGCGCTGCACTTCGCCCATCTTCTTTTCGCTGGTGGTGATGAAGAGCACTTGCGAGTCGGCTCCGTGTTCTGCCTGCGAAAGCAGGTCGGCAGCCACAAACTCGCTGTTTGCGCTGTCGTCGGCCAGTACGCAGACCTCCGAAGGGCCTGCCGGCATGTCTATCGCCACCTGGTCAATGCTTACCTGCTGCTTGGCAGCCATGACATACTGGTTGCCCGGGCCGAAAATCTTGTAGACTCTTGGCACCGTCTCCGTACCGTAGGCCATGGCGCCGATGGCCTGCACGCCACCTATCTTATATATCTTATGCACTCCTGCTATGCGTGCTGCCACGAGGATGGCAGGATTTATCTTGCAGTCGCGGCCTGGCGGAGTGCACAGCACTATCTCGCGGCATCCTGCTATGCGTGCCGGTGCAGCCAGCATCAGCACAGTAGAGAAGAGTGGGGCAGTGCCGCCTGGGATGTACAGGCCTACGCGCTCTATGGCTACGCTTTTCTGCCAGCACGTCACGCCTTCCTGTGTTTTTACCTTCTGTCCTACGAAGCGTTGCGAGATGTGAAACACCTTGATATTGTGGTGGGCCAGGATTATTGCATCGCGCAGTTCGTTGCTCACAGCCTTTTCGGCCTCGTCCATTTCCTCTTCGCTGACGCGCAGTTCGCCCAGCGTGGCGTGGTCGAACAATTCTTCGTAGTGGCGAACTGCCTCGTCGCCGCGCCGCCGGACATCGTCGAGCACACTGCTCACCGTGTCGTTAAGCCGTGCGAGGTCCAGTCGTGGGCGCTCCACAATTTCAGCCCATTCTTCGTGCTTGGGATTTTTGTATATTTTCATTGACCGTTGACCATTGACCATTGACCATTGCCCCATGGGCATTGGTTTACAGGATCATTTTTTCTATTGGGGTGACGAGGATGCCCTGTGCGCCCATTTCCTTCAGTTTTCCTATGATTTCCCAGAAGCGCTTCTGGTCGAGCACGGTGTGAACAGAGCACCATTCCTCGTCGGCCAGTGGAATGATGGTGGGGCTTTTCAGTCCCGGCAGCACACTGATAATCTCTTTCAGCCGTGCCTTCGGCGCGTTCATGCGTACATATTTCTTGTCTTCAGCCTCGCGCACAGCCTGAAAGCGGAAGAGCATTTCGCTCAGTATGGCGCGCTTGGCGTCGGAGAGTTGGCGGTTGCCGATGAGCAGAGCCTCGCTCTGCATCACCACTTCCACTTCGCGCAGATTGTTTGACACCAGTGTCGAGCCGCTCGACACGATGTCGAAGATGGCGTCGGCAAGTCCTATGCCCGGGCTTATCTCTACCGAGCCGGTTATTACGTGGATGTCGGCATGGATGTTCTGCTCTGCCAGAAAGCGGCGCAGTATCACGGGATAGGAAGTGGCAATCTTCTTGCCCTCAAACCATGCCACGCCTTGGTAGTCGATGTCCTTGGGAATGGCCAGCGAGAGGCGGCAGCGCGAGAAGCCGAGCCGCGAAATGATGTCGGCCTCTTCGCCTCGTTCTACAAACTCGTTCTCTCCAACCACGCCGATGTCGGCCACTCCTGTAGCAACAGATTGTGGTATGTCGTCGTCGCGCAGATAAAGAACTTCTAAGGGGAAAGTGGCAGACTGTACCAGCAGCGTGCGCTTCGATGCGCTTACCTTGATGTCTGCTTCCGACAGCAGGTGCATAGTGTCGTCGAACAGTCTTCCTTTGGATTGAACTGCAATTCTCAGTGTTTCCATTTGTTCGATAAAAATGTAATTACGGAGTTGCAAAATTACGCAATTTCATGCTATTGAGCAAGAAAATGAGTATTTTTGCAGCCAAAATAGTGAATAATTGAAATCCTTCGGTATAATTATACGTTTTTTGCTTTCCTTGCTGGCTTGTGTTCTTGTGTCGTGTGGCCAGCGTCAGAAGGAGGGCATTGCTCCGTGGGGCGAGACGCAGCAGGCCACTGACAGTTTTGACCTTGAACAGATTGTGGGCAGTGGCGAACTGATTGCCCTTACGCTTACCGGTCCCGACAGTTACTACGACTACCACGGCCGTCACCTTGGCACCCACTATCTGCTCTGCCAGCAGTTCTGCCAGCAGCAGGGCATAAGCCTGCGTGTTGAGGTATGCCGCGACACGGCAGAGATGCGCCGCCGCCTCGTCAACGGCGAGGCCGATGTCATCTGCTATCCGCTGCAGTCCACGGCGCTCGGATGGGAAGTCGGGCCGGGCAAGGACGCATTGCGCCAGGCCATTGCCCAGTGGTATCGCCCGACAATGGCCGACAGCATGCGCCGCCTTGAGGCGCAACTGCTCTCTACCGGTGCCGTGAAGCGCCGTGTCTTTTCGCCTATGCTCAATGCCAAGGGCGGTGTGATTTCCCATTACGATGCTCTCTTCCAGCAGCACAGCCGTCAACTGCGTTGGGACTGGCGCCTGATGGCGGCGCAGTGCTATCAGGAGTCGACTTTCGACCCGCAGGCCCATTCGTGGGCTGGCGCTTGTGGGCTGATGCAGATAATGCCTGCCACTGCCGACCATCTGGGACTGGCACGCACCGACATCTACGACCCGGAGAAGAACATCGCTGCTGCAGCGCGCTATCTGGCAGAACTGGAACAGTCGTTTGCCGATGTCGGCAACCGCCAGGAGCGCCTGAAGTTTGTGCTGGCAGCCTACAATGGCGGTGCCCATCACGTGCGCGACGCCATGGCGCTTGCCGCCAGTCAGGGGCGCAGCAGCCAGCGGTGGGCCGACGTGCGCCGCAGCGTTTTGCAACTGGCCGAGCCTGCCTACTACAACGACCCCGTCGTGCATAACGGCTACATGCGCGGCAGCGAGACAGCCGCTTATGTTGACCGCATCATGGAGCGCTGGAATGTCTACCGTGGCGTTCGCGTGCGCTCCTCTGCCACCGTCGGCGGCACTCCCCAGCGTGCCGCAACAAAAAAGAGCCGCTATTCTCTTCGCGCCCCAGAGCAGTAGGGAAAGATGCAGAAGGCATACAAAAAGAATTTTTTTGTCACGAGGGAACAAAAAGAGAAATTTTTGTCACAAAGCAGCGCTTTTTTTGTTGTTTTTTTTTGACTGTTTGTTGATGAAATTGTACATTTGCAGCGCAAAATGCGGGTTTTGCGGCATTTCCTAAGACAAAATAAACGTTTAATCAAAATATCAAAAACTAAAACTGATGAAAAAAACTTTTACAAAATCATTACTGCTCGTCGCCGCCCTCGCCCTGGGCAGTATGAATGCGTGGGCAGAGTCCTTAATTTTTACTGAGGACTTCTCTGGTGAAACATATAAAGTTACTTGGGGTGGAACCAGTGCTGGCGGTATATCTCCATCTGTTGTCGATGGGGTCTTAAAAGTTGCTAATGGATCGCAAACCGGAGATCGTAGTGCATATATTGCTTTTGGAGAAAACGCATATACTGGTTGTTGCCGCCTTACGTTTGACATGGCAATGACAAAGAGCAATTGGAGCGGCAAGAGCAATTACTTTTATGTTCTTCCTTCTGCAACAACAAACAGATACCCAAGCAACGAAGATGCTGCATTAGTCGTAACCCAAGACTATCAAGGAAATATAACAATAGCGGGAGAGGCTGTTGGTGGATACGATGGAACGACTTTGACCTACGACTTGTATCTGAATACTGTTACAGGAACTGCAAAGGTTATTGTTAAAAAGGGTGATGCTACCGTGAAAACCATAAGTTATACTACGACAGCAACAGGTATCAACACCCTTAATCTTCAATTTAATAAAAATTTTGGAGCATTTGCTATAGACAACATCGCATTTTATAGTCTGACTGCTCCTGCTTTCACTTTATCTGAAACGTCAAAGACAGTATCTGTGGGCGGTACAGAAACAGTCAGTGTAACAGGAATTACGGGCGATATCAGCGTAACTTCTAATAACGAAGCAGCAGCAACTGCTACATACGCTGATGGAATGGTGACAATTACTGGTGTGGCTTCTGGTGTGGCTGTCATTACAGTTACTGCAACTAATGACGGGCTGACAACTACGCAGACCATCGATGCAACAGTTGGTTCTGTATCAACAACTACCGTTACCATCAATTATAAGGACAACGGAGGTAATACTATCAAGGCGAGCACAACTATTGATGACGCTGTTGTCGGTTCTATTCTTACTGCGTCAGACATTACTTACGACGATGTTATTTATGGAACAGGTTATCGCTATGTAAATCCGACGCTTGACCAAACGCTTCCATACACTGTCGAGGAGAACGGTGTTATCAATATCACCTACACTGCTCAGGCTGCTGTGACGAGTGTAAAGAAAATTGTAAAGGCTGGCGACTCGCCAGTGAGTAGTGAGGATGTTGCTCAAGATGGAAAATATGTGGGAGATGTGATACACTTCTCGTATCCTATCTACATTAACAATAATGGCACTCTTTATTCCAAGGCTGCTAATGGCAGCAGTACTTACAGTCAGTCCTTTACCTTGACAGGTACAGATCAGGAATGTGTCCTGGCATATACTGCAACAGACATCAACAGAGTAGTATATCATTCTGAAGGTGAAAATATCGCTGGTGCAACTGCCACTTCTGCAGGAACAAATATGAGTGGTCGCTCTTCTAATCAGCAATGCGGTTATGCAGGAAGTGATATTCCTCTAATCGATCTGCCTGTAGGCAAATATAAAGCAACGCTTGTCCTTTATGCGAACTCATCTGGTGGTGCAACTCTGAAATTCAAATTTGGTGATGAGGAATGGGATGCCGTAAGAAAATCTAAGTCAAATGGCGAAGGCAGTACTAACTGGACTTCATATACGCATGAATTTACTTTAAGTTCTCCTGGCTATGTTAAGTGGCTGACTTCTGGTAATACAAAAGACGGACTTGATTTCATATATATTCAGGCCATTTCCGCTCCTGCCACTATTCCTGCCAGCGGCTACGCTACATTTGCAGGCGCATATGCTCTTGACCTCGCAAGTCTGCCTGACGGCCTGACGGCATACGCTGCTACGGACGTGGATGACAGCAAGGTGACGCTGACTGAGGCTACCACGGCAGTTCCTGCTGGTGAGGGTCTGCTGCTGAATGGCGCTGCAGGCACCTATGACATCCCTGTGGCTGGTGTTGGTACGGCTATCGCAGGCAATCTGTTAAAGGGTGTCACCGAACCTACTGCGCTCACAGCAAATCAGGGCTATGTGCTGAGCGAAGGCAAGTTCCACCCATGCTCTGCAGGTACGCTGGCAGCGGGCAAGGCATATCTGAACTGGTCAGTGACGGCTCCCGTGCTGGAGATAACTTTCGCTGACGACGCCAAGACAGGCATCGACGCAATCCAGAAGTCTGAATCTGCAAAGCAAAGCGTGATTTACAACCTCAGCGGACAGCGCGTGGCTGAGCCGCAGAAGGGCCTGTACATCAAGGACGGCAAGAAATTTATCGTGAAGTGACGGCGAAATAACGTGATAACGTGATAACGATATAACGAAACGACGAAACGACGCGATAACGAAATAACGTAATAACGAAATAACGAAAGACAACCATGAAGAAATATATAAAGCCAGAGACCGACGTTGTGGAACTGATGTTGCGCCAGAACATGCTGGTGGCATCGCTCGTGATAGACATAGACGACACGCCCGTAGCCCCGGGCAGTGCCGACGCTCCTGAGTTTGTCATCGGCGACGACGAGTTCCTGTTCTGACCTGACGGGGCGCAACACTCTTTGTAGACGAAGCAGTTCCCCCTATATTATGACGATGGCGACCATCCAGATGGTCGCCATCGCTGTTTTTAAAATCGCCAGTGCTGTTTTAATTTTTGTAACTGCTGTTTTAATTTTTAAAAACACTGTTTTAATTTTTGCCAGCGCTGTTGTAATTTTTAAAAACACTGCTTTTATTTTTGTCGCAAGGCTATCGCTGGAGTGGGAGGGTGGCCTGGCGGAGCCATTGGCGCTCGTTGCCGTCGACATGGGGCGACAGGCGGTCGTAGACCGTCTGATGGTAATGGTTGAGCCACTGCAGTTCGTCGTCGCTAAGCATGTCGACAAGGATGGGGCGCTTGTCGATGGGGCAGAGCGTGAGCGTCTCGAAGCGCAGGAAGTGGCCACATTCCGTGGTGTCGCCTTCTACGACGAGCAGCGTGTTTTCAATCCTGACACCGAAGCGGCCGGCGAGATAGATGCCCGGCTCGTCGGTGACGGTCATGCCGGCGAGGAGCGGCGCCGGGCGCCACTCCATGCGAATCTGGTGAGGCCCTTCGTGGACGCAGAGAAAACTGCCCACGCCGTGGCCCGTGCCGTGGAGGAAATTGTAACCGGCATGCCAGAGCGGCTCGCGGGCAATGGCGTCGAGTTGGCTGCCGCTGGCTCCGGCAGGAAACTGGAGCATCTGCAGACGGATATGTCCGCGCAGTACGAGGGTGTAGACGCGCTGCTGCTCGGCGCTGACGGGCCCGAGGGCTATGGTGCGCGTGATGTCGGTAGTGCCGTCCTGATACTGTGCTCCGCTGTCGAGGAGCAGCAGTCCGCGCGGCGCCAGTGGTGCGTCGGTGGCCGGCGTAGCCTCGTAGTGGACAATGGCGCCGTGGGCCTCAAAGCCGGCAATAGTGTCGAAGGAGAGTCCGCGATAGAGGGGCTGCGCTGCGCGCAACTGCTCGAGGCGCTCGCAGACGCTTATCTCGGTGAGTGCCGTCTTGTCGGCACCGTCGAGCCAGCAGAGAAACTTGACCATGGCCACGCCGTCGCGCAGCATGGCGCTGCGAAATCCCTGCTGCTCGGCCTCGCTCTTCACGGCCTTCATGGCCGGCACTGGCGAGGCGGCGTCGACAATGAGAGTGGCGGGCAGACCGCGCTGAGGCTTGCGGCGCACCACCTCGCGCAGTGCATGGCTCACCTCGTCGGCATCGATCAGAATGTTGTACTCACGGTAGCGAAGCAGTCCGTCGGCAACGTTCTCGTACTGGTCGACTGCTATCTGCAGGGAGTGGAGATAGGCCAGCACGTCGGCTGACAACTGCACCTTATTAATATATAATGTGGCGCGCTGCGTGTCAATGAGAAGATGGGAGATGAAAACGGGATTGCAGTGGACATCGGCTCCGCGCAGATTGAGCGTCCAGGCAATGTCGTCGAGCCGTGACATCAGCATGCCGTCGGCATGCATGGCGCGGAGCGCCCGGCGGATGCGGCAGAGTTTGGACGACGTGGGCTCGCCGGCATACTGGAGGGGCTGTATGACTACGGGGCGGCAGGGCATGGCAGGGCGGTCGCGCCAGATGTGTTGCAGAGGGTCGAAATTGGTGCGCAGGGTGAGGCCGCCCTCATGGCGCAACTCCTGCTGCAGTGCTGCCACCGCCGAGGCGGAAGCCACCATGCCGTCGATGCCAACTTCGGTGCCGTCGGCGGTGTGAGGAGCCGAGCCGTCGGTGCTGTCGAGAAGTTGGCTGCGCAGCCACTGGGCAATGGTAGGTGTGCCGGCAATGCGCTCGCGCATGAGGAGGAAACCAGTGCCCTCTAACTGCTCCTCGGCAGCGAGGAAATAGCGCGAATCGGTCCACAGGGCAGCGCTGTGGAGCGTGACGACGGCGGTGCCTGCCGAGCCGTCGAAGCCGCTAATCCACTCGCGGCTCTTCCAGCGGTCGGCAGTATACTCGCTCTGGTGGGGGTCGCCGGTGGGAAAGATATAGGCTGCAAGATGTTCGCGGCGGAGTTGGTCGCGAAGCATCGCAAGACGTTGGGTGATGGGATGGTGGGTCATTTCTTAGTGGTAAGGGGGTAGAGGTGATGCAAAGATAATATACTTCCGAAAGAAAAGGATAAAAAGAGGCGTTTTTTTGCCATTCAGACCTTACAAAGACGAGACGGGCGGCGAAAAATCGACAGGCAATGGGCGGATAAGTTGGCGGAAAGGAAAATAAATATTGTTTTAGAAAATTGTATTTCACAATAATTCTGTAACTTTGCAAACGAAATGAATAATAATAACTAAAAATAAAAACAACATGGCATTTTTAACTAACGACAAACTTACCATAGTCGGCGCAGCCGGCATGATAGGCTCGAACATGGCTCAGACCGCTCTGATGATGGGTCTGACAAACGAAATCTGTCTCTACGATGTCTTCTCGCCCGAGGGTGTGGCCGAGGAGATGCGTCAGAGCGGCTTTGACGATGTGAAAATCGTGGCAACGACCGACGCCGAAGAGGCTTTCCGCGGCGCCAAATACATCATCTCGAGCGGCGGTGCACCACGCAAGGCCGGCATGACGCGCGAAGACCTGCTGGCAGGCAACTGCAAGATAGCAGAGGAACTCGGACAGAACATCAAGAAGTACTGCCCCGACGTGAAGCACGTCGTGATAATATTCAACCCAGCCGACCTGACCGGCCTTGTGACGCTGCTGTACTCGGGACTGAAGCCCGGCCAGGTGACAACGCTTGCAGGTCTGGACACCACACGTCTGCAGTCGGCCCTGGCCAAGAAGTTCGGCGTGATGCAGAACCAGATAACGGGCTGCGCTACCTACGGAGGCCACGGTGAGCAGATGGCAGTGTTCGGCAGCCATGTCGAAGTGGCCGGCAGGAAACTGACCGACATCATCGGTACGACGGAGTTTCCCGCCGAAGAGTGGGAAGACATGAAGACAGCCGTGACGAAGGGCGGTGCAAAGATTATCGAACTGCGCGGCCGTTCCAGTTTCCAGAGCCCGTCGTATCTCTCAGTGGAAATGATACGTTCGGCAATGGGCGGAGAGCCTTTCCGCTTCCCAGTAGGCACATACGTGAAGACAGACAAGTACGACCACATAATGATGGCCATGAAGACAACCCTGGACCAGCAGGGAGCACGCTTCGAAGTGCCACAGGGAACTCCGGAGGAGAACGCAAAACTCGACGCCTCGTACGAGCACCTCTGCAAGATGCGTGACGAACTGGTGACGCTCAATATCGTGCCGCCAATAGAGGAGTGGAGCAAGATAAACCCCAACCTGTAACCTACAGAAGGCAAGCACCCACGGGGTGCGAAGCAGGGACTGATCCATCAGGTTTCAAGCCGCAGGCAGCGGCTTGAAACCTGGAATTGTTACGACAGGAGCAGAAAAACGTCGAAAAACTTGCGCGTTTCGCAAATTAGTTGTAATTTTGCATCCGCTTATTAAAAAACAGAAGTAGAATTAAAAGAAATTAAACAACAACCAACATGATTATTGTACCAGTAAAGGAAGGCGAGAACATCGAGAAGGCTCTCAAGAAGTTTAAGAGAAAGTTCGAAAAGACAGGCGTAGTGAAGGAACTCCGTCGTCGTCAGCAGTTCGACAAGCCATCAGTGCTGAAGCGCCTCAAGATGGAACACGCTATTTACGTACAGCAACTGCGCGCCAACGAAGAATAAAAAACGCGGCGCAAAAATTTGGTGGTTCGAAGATTTGTTCGTAAATTCGTTGCCGAAAACCATAGCAGCGAATTGCGATGACGGAAAAGTTTCTTGACTACCTGCGCTACGAACGCAACCGTTCGGAACTGACGATAAGCAGTTACGAGAAGAGTCTGGAAGACTTCGAATCGTACTTCAAGCAAAGAGATAGTCAACTCTCGTGGGAGTCGGTAGACTCGGACATCATCCGCGACTGGATGGAGAGTATGATGGATAAAGGCGACATGGCATCAACGGTGAACAACCGATTGAGTGCCGTGCGTTCTTTTTTTCGCTTCGCGCTCGCCAAGCAACTGCTGGCAAAAGACCCGGCGCGACTGGTGAGAGGCCCGAAGAAGGGCAAACCGATACCGCAGTTTGTCAGGGAACAGGAGATGGACCGCCTGATAGACACGCCGCAGATGTGGCAAGACGACAAGGATACCCCCTTGCGCGCGCGTACCATAATTATATTATTATACGGCACCGGCATGCGACTGGCAGAACTCGTGGGGCTCAACGTGGGCGACGTGGACCTGGCGGAGAGCCAACTGAAGGTGACCGGAAAGAGAAACAAACAGCGCATAATACCCTTCGGCAACGAGGTGAAACAGGCACTGACAGCATATCTCGCAGAGCGGAGTGCAGACGGCAAGACGGAAGCGCTCTTCACCGACGACAACGGAGAGAGGATAAACAGATACTACGTGCAGCGCACCGTGAAAAAGCATCTCTCGATGGTCACAACACAGAAGAAACGCTCGCCCCACGTGCTGAGACACAGTTTCGCCACGGCAATGCTCAACAACGGTGCTTCGATAGAAAGCGTGAGGAAACTGCTCGGACACGAAAGTGTAAGCACCACCGAGATATACACACATACCACGTTTGAACAACTGAAAAGAGAATACTCAAAAGCCCATCCAAGGGCATAAAATCTAACATTAACTTAAAAAACAAGGAGGTAACTATGGAAATCAAGATTCAATCTATTCATTTCGATGCTACCGAGAAACTGCAGGAGTTTATCGACAAGAAAGTAAGCAAACTGGAAAAATCGTTTGAGGATATCCGGAAGGCAGAAGTGCAGTGCAAGGTCGTAAAACCTGCTACGGCACAGAATAAAGAGGTTAGCCTCACCGTCACAGTACCAGGGAATACGCTCTTCGTAGAGAAGACGAGCGACACATTCGAGGAGGCCACCGACCTGTGCGTAGATTCCATGAAAGTACAACTGCAGAAATTTAAGGAAAAAATGCGCAGCAGGTAAAAAAAAGCAACAAAAGTTTTGGTGATTAAAAATTAATCCATACCTTTGCATCCGCTTTCCAACATTACTACGGTGGTGTTTCGGGAGCGGATGCTTAGAGAAGCCTCTTTAGCTCAGTTGGCCAGAGCACGTGATTTGTAATCTCGGGGTCGTTG
>CALFIY010000056.1 GCA_937877595.1 uncultured Prevotella sp. | reverse complement strand
ATTTATTTTCCTTTTTCACACAATTCATCGGCAAAGTTACAAATTTATTTATCACACTGTCAACAGTTTAGCAAAAAATTATGTATTTTTGCAGTCAATTTTGTAAATTCATGCCGATGAAACGTATTTTTTTCGCTATATTCCTATTGTTTTCCGCTGTTGTCGGAGGCCGCTGCCAGACTTCCGACGCGCTTTGCGAAGACACCTGTTCACACATACACGGAATCGACCTGAGCCACTATCAAGGCAATGTATTCTGGGAGACTATCGGTGAGCACAGCAAGATGGCCTACGTGTATCTTAAGGCTACCGAGGGCGGCGACAGGATCGACGACAAGTTTGAGCGCAACATCAGACTGGCTCACCGCCACGGTCTGAAAGTCGGCAGTTATCATTTCTACAGGCCCCGCAGCGACCAGGAGCGCCAGTTGCTCAACTTCACAACACAATGCCATGCCGAGGAACAGGACCTGGTTCCAATGATAGACATTGAGACGACAGGCGGACTCTCTACCGATGAATTCTGCGATTCTCTGTTTCGGTTTCTTGACCTTGTAGAAGAATACTACGACCAGCGCCCTTTGATTTACACTTATCGCAACTTCTACAACAAGCATCTTTTGGGCAAACTCGAAGGCTACCGTCTTATGATAGCCATGTATACCGAAGAGGAGCCTGTCCTGGCTGACGGCCGCGACATTGCCATGTGGCAATATACGGGCAAAGGGCGTATTATCGGCGTGAGCGGTTTTGTAGACAAGAGCCGTTTCATAGGAGAATACAGGCTTCGCGACATACGTTTTGTCCACAAGTAACTAAAAAAGAATAAGGCTCGCGCGCGAGCCTTATTCAGTATTCCGTCTTGTCTTCCTTTGCCGCCCAAAGTCTGAACGACTCCAGCGCTTCCTCACGCAACATTGGTATTATCGGCACGCTACGCTTGCTGAGCGGCTTGTCGAGTTCTTCGTATATGAAGTCGTCGGCAAAATCGATGTCGCGTGCATCCTTGCGATTGTTACCGTAGTAGATGCGACCGATGCGCGACCAGTAGATGGCGCCAAGACACATCGGACATGGCTCGCACGAGGTGTAGATGGTGCATCCAGTAAGGTCGAAGGTGCCGAGGCGCCGGCAGGCTTCGCGTATGGTGTTCACTTCAGCGTGCGCTGTCGGATCGTTGTCGATTGTAACGCGATTGGCACTGCCTGCCACTATCTCGCCATCCTTAACCACAACAGCCCCAAATGGTCCGCCGCCCTGTCTGACACTTTCGTTGGCCAGTCGGATAGCCTCGCGCATGAATTCGCGGTCTTTGTCGTTGATATTAACTTCTGCCATGATATTATAATTTGTTTCCAGAAAAATTATGAATTACTTCCTATGGTTTCATAAACACGAAATATACTGCAGCCACCAGACACAGGGCAGCAACAGCGTGATTCCAGTGGAGTTGTTCGTACTGGAATATCATATCGGCTATTACAGCAAATACAACAAGCGAGATACACTCCTGTATAACCTTCAACTGAACGAGCGAAAACGGCCCGCCATTTCCTACGAACCCTATTCTGTTGGCAGGCACCTGACAACAATACTCAAAAAAGGCTATTGCCCATGAGAAAACAATCACTCCGATGAGAGGCCAGTTGCTCGACACTCCGGTCTGCTGCAACCGCAGATGTCCATACCATGCGAGGGTCATAAAGACATTGCTCATTATGAGCAGTAAAATGGTCAGTATTCCATTCTGTAACATTGTTGCTTTTCGTAATTGCTGTTTTAATTTTCAAAAACACTGTTTTAATTTTTGAAAACACTGTTTTAATTTT
>CALFIY010000055.1 GCA_937877595.1 uncultured Prevotella sp. | reverse complement strand
CCTTTACGCCTTTTCGACCGGTGTCGGAATCGACAGCATGAAAGTGTCGGGAACAATTACATCGGCACGAAGCAAAAAAATTCCAGAAAAAACGTACGTACTACTGTATGATGATTTGAGCGATTCTGCTTTTCAAACACAGAAACCACGCTACATTACCCAAGCCTCGAAACGAGGAGATTTTTCGTTTTCGAACATCGAGGCAAAACCGTATAAAATCTATGCTCTTGTTGATTCCGACAAAGATTTCACATTCAATCAACCGTCGGAAAGCATTGGTTTTCTCGACAGCGTGTTCACTCCTACTGCTGAACGGTATACAGACACAATCTGGTATTCGCACAACGACACCACACGTTTCGAGGAATACGAAGACAGCATTCTCATTACACATGTAAAAGATTCTTTCAAATTAGTGGAAAAAACGCGTTGGGCACCACGTGACATAAAATTCAGCATTTTCGAAAACGAAGTGTGGAAACAAAGTGTACAATCGGGAAAACGTATTTCCAAATATGCGTATGGATGCAAACTCGCCACCGACGTTCAAGGCGAAATTACCGTGAGTTTGATTCCCGAAAAAGAATTTGTGCAGGAACTTGCCGCTCTTTGTCTGCTCGTCCCACTCAATCCATGGGTACTTGCTGTGGTTGAAGCCTGCCAAAGCAGCATCAATAACCTCAAGCGACTTAGACTTCTCACGAACACCGACCACCTGACCAGGCTTTACAGTATACGAAGGGATGTTGACCACCTGACCGTCCACTGTAATGTGCTTATGGCCTACAAGTTGACGAGCGGCTGCACGCGTTGGGGCAATGCCCAAACGGAACACAACATTGTCAAGGCGGCTCTCAAGATTCTGAAGGAGCACCTCACCGGTGATACCATCTGCCTTTGCAGCCTTCTCAAACATGTTGCGGAACTGACGCTCCAGAACACCATAGGTGTACTTGGCCTTCTGCTTCTCTGCCAACATGACAGCATACTCCGACTGCTTGCGGCGACGGTTGTTGCCATGCTGTCCCGGGGGGAAGTTCCTGCGGGACAAAACTTTGTCTGCGCCGAAAATGGCTTCACCAAATCGACGAGCAATTTTTGATTTCGGTCCAATATATCTTGCCATAATTCTTAAAAAAAATTCGTTATTTCGTTATTTCGATGCGTCGTTATTAACGTCATATTATACGCGACGACGCTTCGGAGGACGGCAGCCATTGTGTGGCAGCGGTGTAGCATCAATGATTTCGACAACCTCAATACCTGCACCATGCACGGCACGAATAGCAGACTCGCGGCCATTGCCCGGGCCCTTAACGTATGCCTTAACCTTGCGAAGTCCAAGATCGAAAGCAACCTTTGCGCAATCTTCTGCAGCCATCTGGGCAGCATACGGCGTGTTCTTCTTAGAACCACGGAAACCCATCTTACCTGCTGAAGACCAAGAAATCACCTGACCCTCATCATTGGTCAGAGTTACAATGATATTATTGAAAGAACTGTGAACATGAAGTTGACCAAGGGCATTAACCTTCACGTTTCTCTTCTTAGAAGTGACTGTTTTCTTTGCCATAATTCTTTTAATCTTAAATGTTAACGAATAGAATTACTTCGTAGCCTTCTTCTTGTTGGCAACAGTCTTCTTCTTGCCCTTACGGGTACGGGCATTGTTCTTGGTACTCTGACCACGAACAGGAAGACCATGACGATGACGAACGCCACGATAGCAACCAATATCCATAAGTCGCTTGATATTCAACTGGATCTCACTACGAAGATCACCTTCTACCTTGAATTCAGCACCGATAATCTCACGAATCTTGGCAGCCTGATCGTCACTCCACTCACTGACCTTCAGGTCGCGGCTCACGCCGGCCTTGTCCAAAATCTTTGCTGAACTACTTCGACCAATACCATAGATATAGGTCAATGCGATTTCGCCACGCTTCTCCTGGGGCAAATCTACTCCAACAATTCTTATTGCCATTGTTTGTAACTAAAAAATAAATTAAAAATACTTTGTAATCCTGCTAAAAAGCACGCAAAGGTACGCATAATCCTACAAAATGATTGTAAAAGGCGTATCTACTTTATGCTTATTTAACATTAACCCTGACGCATCTTGTACTTAGGGTTCTTCTTGTTGATAACAAACAGACGACCCTTGCGACGTACTATCTTGCAGTCTGGGGTACGCTTTTTCAGTGATGCTCTTGTCTTCATATCTTTATCTCCTTGGTTTATTTGTATCTAAATACAATTCGTCCTTTGGTCAAATCGTAGGGGCTCATCTCTACCTTCACTTTGTCTCCTGGCAGTATCTTGATGTAATGCATGCGCATCTTTCCTGAGATGTGTGCTATGATGGGCACGCCATTCTCCAACTCTACGCGGAACATTGCATTCGACAATGCCTCTACGATTGTTCCATCCTGTTCTATAGCACCTTGCTTTGCCATACTTCAATATTTTATACCTTCTGTGCTTTCTGCTTCCTCGAAAGATGAGAGGATTTCTGCCTTTCCCTTTCGAACGACAATGGTGTGCTCGAAATGTGCTGCCGGCTTTGAGTCGCGTGTGCGCACTGTCCAACGGTCCTGGTCAAGCCATATATCTCTCTTTCCCATCGTTATCATTGGTTCGATGGCTATACACATGCCTGCCTTGAGCATTATGCCATTTCCACGTCTGCCGTAGTTTGGCACTTGAGGATCTTCGTGCATTTCTCGTCCGATACCGTGCCCTGTCAGTTCTCTGACAACACCATATCCTTGCGACTCGCAATGATATTGTACGGCATAACTGATATCCCCAAGATGTCTGCCGGCAACTGCCTGCTCAATACCCTTATATAATGCCTCCTTGGTTGTACGCAGCAACTGCTTCTTCTCGTCGTCTATTTCGCCTACGCAAAAAGTATAGCAGGAGTCGCCGCAAAATCCGTTCAGCAATGTTCCGCAGTCTACGGAGATAATATCTCCCTCCTGCAGAATAGTAGTACTGTTAGGCACGCCATGCACTACAACATCATTTACCGATGTGCAGATGCTGGCGGGAAACGGCCCTCCATATGGATTAGGGAAACCCTTGAACGTTGGAATTGCCCCGTGGTCGCGAATAAATTCGTCAGCCACTTTGTCCAACTGGAGAGTCGTAACACCAGGCTTGATATGTTTTGCCAATTCGCCAAGCGTTTTACCAACGAGTTGGTTTGCCTGACGCATCAACTCTATCTCATCTTCCGTCTTCAGGAAAACCTTCATAGTTGCTTTAGTAGGCGGTCACTCCTCCACGGCCATGTATGCGTCCTGAATTAAGCAGTCCGTCGTAATGGCGCATCAACAAGTGACTTTCTATCTGCTGGAGAGTGTCAAGCACAACACCAACAAGAATGAGCAAAGAAGTTCCACCAAAGAACTGCGAGAAAGCATCCTGCACATTAAGCAGGCCAGCCAACGCCGGCATGATGGCGATGAAAGCGATGAACAGCGAACCGGGCAGAGTGATACGTGACATTATTGTGTCGATGTAGTCTGCCGTTGGCTTTCCTGGCTTGATGCCGGGAATGTAGCCATTGTTGCGCTTCATGTCCTCAGCCATCTGCGTAGGGTTGAGAGTAATGGCGGTATAGAAATACGTAAACGCTATAATCAGGAAAGCAAAGATGATGTTGTATGTCCAACTGTGGTGATCCAAGAGTGAACGTACGAACCAACTTGCATTCTCCGGAGCAGCATACTGCACGAATGCCAACGGGATAAACATCAGAGCCTGAGCAAAGATGATAGGCATGACATTGGCAGCAAAGAGTTTCAGAGGAATATACTGACGAGCGCCGCCATACTGCTGGTTACCAACAAGACGCTTTGCGTACTGTACAGGGATCTTACGAACGCCCTGCACCAAAACTATAGATGCACAAACAACTGCATAGAGAATGATTAACTCGACAAGGAACATCACAAGTCCACCACCTGTAATGGCAGTGAAGCGCGAGCCAACCTCCTGAATGGAGGCCTGAGGCAGGCGGGCGATGATACCAATCATAATGATCAGCGAGATACCATTTCCTATACCCTTATCCGTAATGCGCTCACCCAGCCAAAGGATGAACATACTTCCTGCAGCAAGGATTATCGTTGCCGGGAAAACGAAGACAGACCAACTTATGCCAGAAGCAAGGGCTGCACCTGCCTGCACTTTCAGATTAAGAAGATAACTTGGAGCCTGAAAGAGCAATATTGCCACTGTCAGATAGCGAGTGTATGTCATTATCTTCTTTCGGCCACTCTCACCCTCGCGCTGCATCTTCTGGAAATAAGGCACAGCAACGGCAAGAAGTTGCATAACGATAGAAGCAGAGATGTAAGGCATGATTCCCAATGCAAATATCGACGCATTGGAAAATGCTCCACCGGAGAACATATCGAGCAGCGACATTAGGCCACCCTGAGTTTGCGACTGCAACTTATCCAGCAATGCTGGGTTTATGCCCGGCAAAACCACGAACGAGCCGAAACGATAAATAGCAACAAACAATACGGTGATAAGGATACGCTGCCGCAGATCCTCAATCTTCCATATGTTCTTCAGTGTCTCTATTAACTTCTTCATCTTTGTTGATTAGATAATTGTTGCGTTTCCACCTACTGCCTTGATTGCTTCTTCGGCAGTCTTCGAGAAGGCATTGGCCTCCACGTCGATCTTTGCCTTCAGTTCTCCGTTGCCGAGAATCTTCACCAACTCCTTACCGTTGGTAAGACCTGCTGCCACGAGTTCTGCGATGCCAATCTTGGCAAGTCCCTTCTCTTCTGCAAGTTTCTGGAGAGTAGACAGGTTTACAGCAAAGTATTCCTTGTGGTTAATGTTCTTGAAACCAGCCTTTGGAACTCGACGCTGCAACGGCATCTGACCACCTTCGAAACCAATCTTCTTCTTGTAACCAGAACGAGCCTTTGCACCCTTATGACCGCGAGTAGACGTGCCACCCAAGCCAGAACCTGGGCCACGACCAATGCGTCGACGTGAATGCGTAGAGCCTTCGGCAGGTTTTAGAGTATGTAGTTTCATAATAATTCTGTATTTAATAAGGTAAATAAATTAGTCGATAACTTCCACCAGATGGTGAACTTTCTGTATCATGCCGCGGATAACAGGAGTATCCTCTTTCTCAACAACCTGAGAAATCTTGCGAAGGCCAAGAGCCTCGAGCGTACGCTTCTGGTCAACGGGGTAACCTATCTTGCTCTTTATCTGCTTAATCTTAATTGTTGCCATAGTATTGTCTCCCTTTTTTATCCGTTAAACACTTTCTGCATGCTGATGCCACGTGTACCTGCTATGGTATAGGCATCTCTCATCTGGCTAAGTGCTACAATAGTTGCCTTGACCAGGTTGTGAGGGTTGGATGAGCCCTTTGACTTAGCAAGCACATCCTTTACGCCTGCACTTTCCAGCACTGCGCGCATAGCACCACCAGCAACGAGTCCTGTACCTGCTGCTGCCGGCTTCAGGAACACCTGAGCACCCCCAAAGCGAGCCTCCATCTCGTGAGGTATAGTGCCCTTGAGCACAGGAACCTTGACGAGGTTCTTCTTGGCTGCTTCTACGCCCTTTGCAATGGCAGCGGTAACTTCGCCAGCCTTGCCAAGGCCCCAGCCGATTACGCCGTTGCCGTCGCCGACAACTACGATAGCAGCGAATGTGAAAGTGCGACCACCCTTAGTTACCTTCGTTACACGGTTGATGGCAACCAGTCTGTCTTTTAACTCTACGTCACTATTAATTCTAACTTTGTTCATTGCCATAATCGTTTAGAAATTAAGTCCACCCTTGCGTGCTGCATCGGCAAGCGACTTCACACGGCCGTGATACAGATAACCATTGCGGTCGAACACGACGCTCTTCACACCGGCCTCGATAGCCTTCTGAGCGAGGAGTTCACCAACTTTCTCTGCCTGTTGAATTTTCGGCATTGCCTCAAGACCTGCAGAAGAAGCAGCGACGAGGGTCTTGCCTTCGATATCGTTAATCACCTGAGCATAAATCTGCTTGTTAGAGCGGAAGACACTCAGACGAGGACGCTCGGCGGTGCCGAAAACGCTCTTACGAATTCTATATTTAATCTTGATTCGTCTTTCAACTTTCTTTGTTGTCATAATCTTCTAACTTTTAACTTTTAACTTTTAACTTACAAAGATTATTTAGCGGCGGCCGATTTACCCGACTTACGACGGATAACCTCACCCTTGAACAAGATACCCTTGCCCTTGTAAGGCTCTGGCATACGGAAAGAGCGAATCTTTGCACATATCAGTCCCAACAACTGTTTGTCGCACGACTCCAGAATGATCTGTGGGTTCTGGTTGCGCTCCGACTTTGTTTCTACCTTCACTTCCTTTGGCAGTTGTATGAAGATAGGGTGTGTATAGCCAAGAGCAAATTCTATTACATTGCCCTGGTTAGATACGCGATAACCAACTCCGACGAGTTCAAGTTCTTTCTTGTATCCTTCGCTCACACCAATAACCATGTTGTTCACTAACGCACGGTACAGGCCATGGAAAGCCTGCTTCTGTTTCTGGTTGACAGGGTTTTCTTCGTCTATTTCGAATGCTACGTGTCCGTCCTCAATCTTTACTTTGATAGAGGGGTCTACCTTCTGTGAGAGTTCTCCCTTCGGACCCTTCACCGTTACTACGCCATCTTTGTCCTGTGTGACGGTAACGCCAGCAGGAACGCTAATTGGTAATTTTCCTATTCTTGACATATTCAGGTCCTCCGTTTTAATACACATAGCAAAGCACCTCGCCGCCGATTCTCAACTGCGCTGCTTCCTTGTCTGTCATAACACCCTGGGATGTAGATATAATAGCAATACCTAATCCGTTAATTACTCTCGGCATGTCTTTGTAACCAGTGTACTTGCGAAGTCCTGGTGTAGACACGCGCTTCAGGCACTTGATGGCATTTTCCTTTGTGTTGGCATCGTACTTCAGAGCCACCTTGATAGTACCCTGTGGGCCATCCTCAATGAACTTGTAGTTCAGGATATAACCCTTTTCGAAGAGGATTTTTGTTATTTCCTTCTTCAGGTTTGACGCAGGAACTTCCACCACACGATGGTGAGCCATAATGGCGTTCCTAAGTC
>CALFIY010000054.1 GCA_937877595.1 uncultured Prevotella sp. | reverse complement strand
CGACCCCCTGATTAACAGTCAGGTGCTCTAACCAACTGAGCTACTGAAGCAGTTTGTTCGTTTAAGCGGATGCAAAGGTAAGGCTTTTTTCGGACTGTGCAAATTTTTTGAAGAAAAAAATGGCGGTGAGTGCTAATTTTTTGTATTTTTGCACGCAAAACAGAGTAAGAGCAAGTAAGACAGAGATGAAAGAGAACACTTTCGACAGGCTGGTGCGCACGGCGCTTATGCGCGTTTCGACAGTCGTCGTATTGATATGTATGGCGTGCGGTGCTGCTGCGCAGGACGTCAGGAACCACAATCTTGAAGTGGCGAAAAATCTGGAGAGGTTTAATGCTTTGTATCGCAACCTTGACCTCATGTATGTCGACACGCTCGATGCCAATGAGGTGGTGGGCAATGCGATAAAGGCCATGTTGCGCTCGCTGGACCCCTACACGGAATACTATCCCGAGGAGCAGCAGAAAGACCTCAAGATGATGATGACGGGAAAGTATGCTGGCATTGGCGCCTTGGTGAGATACCACCAGAGGCTGAAGCGTGTGGTGATAGACGAGCCGTACGCTGGAATGCCTGCCGCCGAGGTGGGGCTGCGCAAGGGCGACGTGATACTGAAAATTGACAATCTGGATGTGAGAGACAAGGACGTGTCGTTTGTCAGCGAGCATCTCAGGGGAGAGCCTGGCACTACGTTTGTGCTGAAAGTGGAGCGCCCACAGACGGGCAAGAAACTCTCGTTCAAGATAACCCGACGTACCATCAAGATGCCGGAGATAACCTACTACGGCATGCTTAACGACAGCATAGGATACATATACCTTGGCACCTTCTCTGGCGAGCCGGCAAAGCAGATGCGGCTGGCCTATCTGGAACTGATACAGCGCGGTGCGCGCAGGCTGGTCTTCGACTTGCGCGACAATACGGGTGGCTCGGTGGCCGAGTGTGTTGACATAGCCAGCATGTGGCTTCCGAAGGACACCCGTGTTGTAGAAACGAAGGGTAAGATAGCCCGTGCCAATACGCAATACACCACGCGCGTGGAGCCTGTCGACACGCTGATGCCCATCGCCGTGCTGGTGAACGACGAGACTGCATCGGCCAGCGAGATAGTGAGCGGTGCAATGCAAGACTTGGACAGAGCAGTAATTATAGGTACGCGCACGTATGGTAAGGGGCTGGTTCAGGTGCCCAATATAGAACTGCCCTACAATGCTGTGCTGAAGTTGACCACCTCGAAATATTTCATACCGAGCGGCCGCTGCATACAGGCTGTCAACTACAAGCACACAGGCGGTGGATACCGTGAGCATGTTGCCGACTCGCTGACATGCGTCTTCCATACCGTAGGCGGAAGAGAGGTCAGAGACGGTGGCGGCATAATGCCCGACGTGGTGATAAAGCCCGACACGATGTCGAATATCACGCTCTATCTCAACAGGCTCGACTCTACGGAAACGGTCTTCGACTTTGTCACCGACTACATCCAGCGTCATCCCACGATAGCACAGCCTCGTGAATTCCATCTTTCAGACAGCGACTACGACGAATTCAAGCAGCGCGTTATGAAGGCCGGCTTCACCTACGACCAACTCAGTGGCAAAAAGTATAACGAACTGGTGGATGTTGCGCGCTTCGAAGGCTACTACGATGATGCAAAGGCCGAATTCGAAGTCCTCAAGGCAAAACTCGACCACCACGACCTATCGCGCGAACTTGACAGACACCGCGACGAGATATGCCGCATGATAGAGCAGCATATCTTGGCTGCCTACTACTATCAGGCAGGCCAGATGGAAGCCGCAATACAGCACGACAAAGTGGTAGCAAAGGCCCTTGAGTTGCTGACTACCCCAGGAGCATACCAACAGATACTGCGAGGCGGCGACGGGGGCGGGCAATAATGTGGGGATAAGTCAAAAGTTGAGCCGCGCAGGCGCGAATTCTCACAATATATTTGGTGCATACCGCTTTTTCTGCTACCTTTGCAGGTTGAAAAAAGAACTAATCTCAAGGTGGAACTACTCAGCCAAATAGAATATCCCGACGACTTGCGTCGGCTTTCTGTAGACCAACTGCCACAACTTTGCGACGAACTGCGACAGGATATTGTCAATGAATTGTCGGTAAATCCGGGGCATCTCGCCTCGAGTCTCGGAGTAGTAGAACTCACTGTAGCCCTCCATTATGTTTTTGATACACCGGAAGACCGCATCGTATGGGATGTCGGCCATCAGGCGTATGGCCATAAGATTCTGACAGGTCGCCGTGAACAGTTCTCCACCAACCGCAAACTTGGTGGAATACGTCCCTTCCCATCGCCGGCAGAGAGTCCTTACGACACCTTTGCCTGCGGTCATGCATCCAACTCTGTCTCGGCTGCGCTTGGCATGGCGGTGGCCGCGAAGAAACTTGGGCATGACGACCGCCATGTGGTGGCGGTGATTGGCGACGGCGCGCTGAGCGGCGGTCTGGCCTTCGAGGGACTGAACAACGTGTCATCGTCGCCCAATGACATGATTATCGTGCTCAACGACAACAACATGTCGATAGACCGTTCGGTCGGCGGCATGAAGCAATACCTGCTGAACCTCAATACCAACGAGACCTACAATGCGCTGCGCTTCAAGATTTCGCACTGGATGCACCGGCGAGGCTTCCTGGAAGACGATCGTCGCAAGGGGCTCATACGACTTTCAAATGCACTGAAGAGCGCCATCTCTCATCAGCAGAACATCTTCGACGGGATGAACATCAGATATTTCGGCCCGTTCGACGGTCACGACGTGAAGGAACTGGTGCGCATACTGCGGCAGATGAAGATGATGAAGGGACCGAAACTGCTCCACCTTCATACCAAGAAGGGACATGGCTACGCTCCAGCCGAACGCGATGTGACTACATGGCACGCTCCTGGCAAGTTTGATGCGCAGACAGGAGAGCGGATAGTAGACAACGACCCCGACAAACCGCAGAAATATCAGGATGTCTTCGGGCATACGCTGCTTGAACTTGCGCGCCAGAATCCGCGCATTGTCGGCGTCACTCCTGCCATGCCGTCGGGATGCTCGATGAATATAATGATGAACGAGATGCCCGACAGGACATTCGACGTAGGAATTGCCGAAGGTCATGCGGTGACTTTCTCCGGCGGAATGGCGAAAGACGGTCTGTTGCCATTCTGCAACATCTATTCTGCATTTGCCCAGCGAGCCTATGACAATATCATCCATGATGTGGCGCTGCTTCGCCTGAATGTGGTTTTCTGTCTTGACAGAGCAGGCATTGTCGGCGAAGACGGGCCGACGCATCATGGCGCCTTCGACATGGCCGGTCTGCGCCCGATACCCAATCTCACCATAGCATCGCCGATGGACGAGCACGAACTGCGGCGGTTGATGTATACAGCGCAGTTGCCCGACAAAGGCCCCTTCGTGATACGCTATCCGAGGGGTGGGGGAGTGCTCCACGACTGGCGTTGCCCGTTGGAGGAGATACCTGTCGGCACTGGTCGCAAGATGTGTGACGGAAGCGATGTGGCAGTGCTCAGCATCGGTCCGATAGGCAATAACGTAACGCGTGCCATCCAGTTGCTCAGCGAGCAGCATCCAACAATCAGTGTGGCCCACTACGATATGCGGTTCCTGAAACCCCTCGACGAGAAACTGCTTGACGAGATAGGCCGTCGCTTCAGCAGCATCGTGACGGTGGAGAATGGTGTGCGGAATGGCGGACTGGGCTCTGCCGTAACCGAATGGATGGGCGACCATGGATATACGCCTCGTGTGGTGCGTCTCGGAATGCCCGACACAGAGTTTGTTGAGCACGGCACAGTGGCAGAACTCGAACATATCGTAGGACTTGATGCCGAGACAATAGCCGATACGGTCGTCTCGCTTTCCTCTCACTCATAACTGCTTGTCTTATGAAAATCGTCATTGCAGGTGCTGGCGCTGTGGGAACACATCTGGCTCATCTCCTCTCCCGCGATCATCAGGACTGCGTCCTTGTAGATGCCGACATAGAACGCCTCGGCGGTCTTGACGGCAAGTATGACATTATGACCGTCCACGGCGAGCCGACCAGCATACGGGTGCTGCGCGATGCAGGGGCTGCCAGTGCTGACCTCTTTGTCGGCGTTACGCCCGACGAGAGTCAGAATATTTGTACCTGTATCATCGCCCACATGCTTGGTGCCAAGAAGACCGTGGCGCGCATTGACAACTACGAATATCTCTCACCACAGTATAAGACATACTTCGACCAGATGGGCATCAGTTCGCTCATCTATCCTGAGGTGCTTGCCGCCCATGATATTGTGAACAGTCTTAAGATGTCGTGGGCGCGCCAGCGTTGGGATGTTCACGACGGAGCGCTTGTGATGCTTGGCGTGAAACTCCGCGATGCCAGTGAAATCCTAAACCAGCCGCTACGGCAACTCTGCGGGCCGAAGGACCCATACCATATCGTGGCGGTGAAGCGCGGTAGCGAGACTATCATACCCAGCGGCAACGACCAACTCCAAAGTGGTGACCTCACTTATTTTATGACAACAAGCGAATACATTCCGTATATTCGCAAACTTGCAGGAAAGGAGCACTATGCCGACGTGAAGAATGTCATCATAATGGGCGGTGGCAAGACGGCGGTGCGCGTGGGACTAACGATGCCCGAATACATGAACCTCAAGATTATCGAGAAGAACGAGCGCCGGTGCGAGCAACTCAACGAACTGCTCAGCAACAGCGACACAATGGTGATACATGGCGACGGGCGCGACCTTGGTCTGCTGCAGGAGGAGGGAATACAGACCACGCAGGCATTCGTGGCTCTCACGGGTAATGCAGAGACGAACATCCTGGCATGTCTCACAGCCAAGCGCCTCGGCGTGCGCAAGACGATAGCCATGGTGGAAAACCTGGATTATGTCGATATGGCCGAGAGTCTTGACATAGGGACTATCATCAACAAGAAAACTGTTGCCGCCAGCCATATTTACCAGATGATGATTGATGCCAACGTCAGCAATGTGCGTTCACTGATGACCGTTGACAGCGATGTGGCAGAATTCGTCGCCGTGGAAGGCTCTAAGGTGACGCGACGGGCAGTGAAGGATCTCGGGCTTCCGCTTGGTGTCACCATTGGTGGGTTGGTGCGCCAGAATGAAGGCATACTGGTCAACGGCTTCACGCAGATTATGCCTGGCGACTCAGTCATGGTGTTCTGCCATGAGCAGAACCTTAAGAAAGTAGAGAAGTTCTTCAAGGCAGGCGGACTATGGTAGACTTTCGGCTGATATCCAAGATTATCGGGTCGCTCTTGTTCCTACTCGGGATGCTTATGACAGGATGCGGCTTGATATCTGTCTACTACAGGGAAGACGATATCATGGCCTTTGTGCTTTCCACGCTCTTCACGGTATGCTGCGGCATGGTTATGAAGTATTTTGGTCGCCATGCCGACAATGACATGAGTCGCCGCGACGCCTTTCTCCTTGTAGCATTGATATGGGTGGTGTTCAGTCTGCTTGGCATGCTGCCGTTTCTTATTGGCGGCTATCTCACCAATGTCTTTGATGCTTTTTTCGAGACGATGTCGGGTTTCACCACTACAGGCGCCACCATCATCGACGACGTGGAGCGGCTGCCGCATGGCATACTCTTCTGGCGCTCGCTGACGCAGTGGATAGGTGGTCTGGGAATAGTGTTCCTCACCATAGCGCTGCTGCCGTCGATGGTAGGCGGCAGTGTCAAGGTGTTTGCTGCCGAGGCTACAGGGCCCATGCGTGCCAAGATGCATCCGCGACTTAGCACAACGGCCAAGTGGATATGGTCTGTCTATCTCGCGCTAACCATAGCCTGCGGCGTGTCCTACTGGGCGGCTGGCATGCCGTGGTTCGATGCGGCCAACTATGCCATGTCCACCACGTCAACTGGCGGCTTCTCCACCCACAATTCGTCTACCGTCTATTTCGCATCGGCAACGATAGACTATCTCTCCGTACTCTTCCAGTTCTTGGCAGGCATCAACTTCACGCTTCTTTATGTCGTTGTCTTCAAGTGGCGCATGCGCGACTTGCTGCGCAACTCGGAGTTCCGCCTGTACCTGACGCTTATCGTTGCGGCCACCGTTGTTGTGGTTTGGATGCTTATGACCTACAATGGCTACGGGCTCGACCGCGCCCTGCGTACAGGATTGTTCCAGGTTGTGTCGTTTGCCACCACCACGGGTATGTTCAACGACGACGTGAGCATGTGGCCCTGGCTGTCGTGGATGATACTTGCCATGCTGGCTTTTATTGGTGCCTGCTCTGGTTCCACTACTGGCGGACTGAAGTGTGTGCGTGTCGTGATGCTGTTCAAGGTGCTGCGCAATGAGTTTCGCCGCAGTCTACATCCCAACGCCGTGCTGCCAGTCAAGATAAACGGACAGCCGGTGGGCGGTGGACGACTGGTGACGCTGCTCGCCTTCACCACAATATATACTCTTATGATGCTTTTGGCCACGGGCGTGATGATACTTGCCGACGTAGACGTTGTCAATGCCATCACCATCGGACTGAGTTGCGTCAGCAACATAGGTCCGTCGCTCACCACAGGTATTGGTCCCGAGATGTCGTGGAGCGAACTTGCCGACCCGTTGAAGTTGCTGCTTGCCGCCCTCATGCTGATAGGGCGTCTTGAAATAATGTCGGTGCTGGTGCTGTTCACCAGAGCATACTGGAAGGACAACTAATCATTGACCGTTGACCATTCTTTGACCAAGGTCAAAGCGGCAAAGCCGAGCGGACCATTGACCATTGGATATAAATAGTAAAATAAAAATATGATGCAAAAGTTCTATCGCTTTGAACCCCTGCTCAAGACACTCATTTGGGGCAGTGAAAGTTGGCAGATATCTGGAGTGGAGGGCAGCGAAACGCTCTCCGGCGGAGAGAGCCTCAACGCTCTGGTACGTGAGTTTGGCAATGCACTTGTCGGCAAAGACAACTATGCTCGCTTTGGCAACGAGTTTCCATTGCTGATCAAGTTTATCGATGCTCACCAGGATCTAAGTATTCAGGTGCATCCCACGGACGAGATAGCCCACCGTCAGGGCAAACCTCGCGGTAAGACGGAGATGTGGTATGTCATGGACTCTGCCCCCGAGGCAAAACTGTACAACGGCCTGCGGCAGGCCATCACCCCCGGGCAGTATAAGAAGATGGTAGAGCAAGACACCATCTGTGAAGCCCTTGCACAATATGCTGTCAGTGAGGGCGACTGCTTCTTCATCCCTGCAGGGCGCATACATGCCATAGGTGCTGGATGCTATCTTGCCGAGATACAGCAGACGTCTGACGTTACATATCGCATCTACGACTATGGGCGTCGCGACAAGGACGGCAACCTGCGCCAACTGCACACCGAAGAGGCTGCCGAGAGTATCGACTATACCGTGCTCGACGACTACCGCACACGTTACACACCGATTAAGAACCAGTCGCAAGAACTGGTGCGCTGCCATTACTTCACCACCAGCGTCTACGATCTGAATGAGCCGATGACGATCGACTATTCCGACCTTGACTCCTTCGTGATACTCATCGGGCTTAAGGGCAAGGCCACCGTTACCGTCGATGGTGAGCAGACCACGCTGAGTGGCGGCGAGACTCTGCTGCTGCCGGCCACAGTCTCCGAGGTGAAGGTAGACGGTACGCTGAAAATGCTCGAAACCTATGTGTAGCAGAACAAGAGCCAGTAGTTTCTGGTTTGCCCTTGTCTGTTTGTTCCTCTTCGCCTCTTGCCGTCAGGAAGTGGCGCGCACAGCCTTCGTCCATGAGGTGCTGCTGCCTATGACCCCTGTCAAGCATCAGGGACGTAGCCAGTTGTGCTGGGCGTATGCCATGCTCTCCACTATTGAGACCGAGCATATTACGCGTGGCGACTCCGTCCATCTCTCCGTGGCTTATGTCAGGCATGTTGTGGCGAATCCCAGCCAGCGTGGCATGGGCCACACCTTGCTCCATGCCATCGAGCGCTATGGCATAGTGCCCTTCGACAGTTATCCTGACTCGCTCTCTGATAAGAGACCTTTGCCGCGTTGGGTGTTTATGCTCGGAGCACGCTACACTCCGCGCGAGTTCGCTCACAGTGTGTGTGCCCCTGGCGAGTATGTGGCGCTCACCAGCAGTCCGCGCCATCCATACTATCAACATGTTGTCCTGCCGCTGCCCGACAACTGGGAGCGCAACTCATTTCTCAACGTGCCCCCCGACACACTGCTCCGCCTTGTTGAGCGCGCTGTGCGCAATCGCCATGGCGTCTGCTGGGAGGGCGACACCCACGAGTGCGGCTTCTCCGTGCGCCTTGGCATTGCTGACGCTCACGATTCATCGCTGCCCACCGACAATCACTGCATGGCCATTGTCGGCTTGGCGCGCCATCCTGCCGACGGGCGTCTCTTCTTCATTATGAAAAACTCATGGGGTGATGTCGGCCCTTATGGCGGACTGATGTACATGTCGTCCGACTATCTGCGCCATAAGACCGTAGCCGTCTATATGACTCGCGATGCCATGCTCGGCCGGCTTAATAATTAATAATCCATCGCTCGTCTCTGTCGCCTTGGCTCAATATCCTACGGGATGGTTGAGTTCCAGGTAACTGGTATCGGCGAGATTGAGTTTGCGCTTCAGCGTATCGAAGTCCATCGTGGCGCGTGCTACGGTCTTCAGGCCGAGGGCTGTGCAAGCGAGATAGATGTTCTGCGAGACGTAGCCTGCGTCCATTGCTCCAAACTTGTCGTTGGGAGCACGCTCTGAATCTTTGGTGCTGACGAGCACGAGAGAGACGGGAACCGATTTGGCAAAGGCCTGCCGTCCGGCAATGGCCTCAAGCAGATTCTTATCAGACACTTCAGTCAACGTGTTTGCTTCCATCTAAACATTCTGAAAGGAACAATAAAAACCCGTGTAAGCCATGCCCACACGGGTTTTCCTTATGATATTTTTTATTTGTCAGTTTTTTACTTCACCTCCTCGAAATTCACTGCTGCTGTAAATCAGCAAGTTATGAAGTTGTGAACGACGCCTGTTCGCTCTGCAGCATCACGGAATGCGCTAAAAGGATGACGCTTCTCCAAGGCATTGTAGAGTTGTCGCGCGATTCGACTGTCGTTTATGCTGTCGGCAAATTCTTCCATTTGATGAAAAGCCTCCCATGAGGGGGCCTTATCCACAAAAATCACCTCATCGCCTTCCGCAGGCCATTTCTTGCCCCAGGAGTAATCTTCTCGCTGAATGACTGATAGGATTTGCTGGGTCAAATTCAGGTATTGTTCTTCCAGAATGTCGTAATCACTCATGGCAAAAGCCAGTTCGCTTATGAATGATTCGCGTGTCTTGTATCTGCTCTCTGTTCCCATATCTTCAC
>CALFIY010000053.1 GCA_937877595.1 uncultured Prevotella sp. | reverse complement strand
TCGTGAGATCGCCAGACTGGACGCCATAGTCTCTACCCTCCGCAAGCAGACAGAGCTGCTGGAGGCAGAGCTTCGCACTACTTCGCAGAGGGTCAACCTTTTCGAAAAGGTCAAGATACCGGAGGCAAAGGAAAATATCCGTGTCATCGGCGTTTACCTTGGAGACCAGCAGACAGCTGCGGTTGTGCGCGGTAAGATTTCAAAGAAAAAATTAATGGGGGCGGGGTCATGATAGAAAAAATGAAAATGGTCTGCGTTCTGACGACAGTCTCCGGAAAAGAGCAGATGCTTGAAGGCCTGCGCTCTCTGGGCGTAGTGCATCTGGCGGAAAAACAAAGCGCGGACCGCAAAACATCGGAAAGATTTTCGCAGCTTTCAAAGACGGCAATGGCGTTAAAGGATTACCTTCCCGAGAAGCAAAAGCTCAAAGAAGAAATCCTTTCCGATGAAGAATTTGAAAAAATGTATAATGAAGTGCTGGGAGCTTTTGACACAAAGACGGCTCTTATGCAGACAGTCAGCATGGATGTATCCGAGATAGACCGCGTTAGTCCATGGGGAGATTTTTCTCCGGCTGATGTTAAATACCTGAAGGATAACGGGGCTCTTAAGGTCGCTCGAAGCCTTGATGATGGCCTGGAGTTGCTCCATGTTGTTGAAGTTGAATGCAGGAATGGCATAGCCGCCATTGATGGCACGGGCAAACATTTCACGGGTGTTTACCAAGCCCAATTCTTTGTAACTAACCATAGTGTTATTGTATTAAATTAGTATTTGTAAGTTTTCTGACGGCAAAGTTACTAATTTATTTGAAAAAAAGTATAGTAAAAGGGAAATTTATTGTGTGTTGCATACAGAAAACAGAAGACAGGGCGATTGCAGGCTCCTGGGCGGCGGAAAAATGCCAACTGAGTGTGGCAAAACAAGCGGCATCGGCACGAAAAAAAACAGTCCCGACGAGATGCTTTTCGCCGGGACTTTCTTCAGGCGCAACGGCCTGAGATGATTAGCCTGTTGTTACTTCTCGTCGGTGTCGATGAGTTTCCAGATGCAGGCAGCAAGAGCGCCACCAACCAGCGGACCTACGATGAATACCCAAAGGTCGCTCAGAGCCTGACCCTGCTCGAACAGTGCAGGACCGATGGAGCGTGCAGGATTGACTGAGGTGCCGGTGAAGTGAATGCCTACCAAGTGGATGAGGATGAGGCTCAGACCGATGGCAAGGCCAGCAAAGTTGTTGGTAGCACCATTGGTCTTTGCGGTAGCGCCGAGCACTACGAGAACAAAGATGGTGGTGAGCACAATCTCGACAATCAGTCCGTTGACAGCGCCATACGTGCATGCATTGGCACCTGTGGATGTCGTGATGACGGCTGACGGATCGGTAGAGACGATGCCGGCGAGCACTGCGGCGGCGAGCACTGCTCCAATCACTTGGAACACGATATACATGCCGCAGTCCTTGGCAGAGATACGGCCGCTGAGGAATACGCCAAGCGTGATGGCTGGATTGATGTGGCAACCGGAGATGCCGCCAATGGTGTAGGCCATTGCTACGACAGCCAGACCGAAGGCCACTGCCGTGCCAACGATTGAAGCGGTGTCGGAACCGCAACCTAAAGCCACTGCTGCTCCGCAGCCCAAGAACGTCAGCACGAATGTGCCTACAAGTTCTGCAATGTACTTCTTCATAATTTTGTTGATTTAGTGAAACAATAAAGATATGTTAGTGTGTTGTTTTCTTATCGCAAAAATATACAAATTTCTGATAGCATGCAAGCAAAACGGCGAAAAAACTTATATTCCCTGCGCCGATGCAGACAGTGAGGCCAGTGTCAGTGCAAAAGCCGTGACGGGTATGGCGGAAAGTCATGGCTTACAGGGATTTCTTTATTCTGTAGATGCGGAATGACATGGCAGGCAGGGTGTCGTCGAGAGTGCCGTCCTTCTTGTCGGACACTATGCTGGCAGTTCCCTTCTGCGGTGTGATAAGTTCGGGACGCTTCACGGTGTTCTCGTCGTCCATGCCGCTGTGCGAAAGGGTGATGGTCTGTGCCGTGCGGTCGCCCTTGATGTCACTGAGGCGTACGCTGACTGACTGCTGCTCGCGCGACGTGTTGGCGATCTTGATGATTACCTCGCCGGAAGGCTTGTCGTAGGACGCGGAAGCAAACAGGCCGTTCTGCCCCTCCTGATTGGCAACGGGGAGTTTTTTGCTGGTGAGCGACAGCGTATGGGTGCCGCTGTTGGTGGCGTACATCTGCTGAACGTAGTAACTCACGGTGCGTGCCACGCGAAGGTTGTCGAACCATATCTGGTCGGGGCGCCACTGCCAGCCGTCGACGTGAGCGAAGAGCGGTGCCGGGGTGGTCATGTGGACTACATCGGCATTGCGCTCGAAGCCTGTCATAAATGCTGCCTCAAGGATGGCTGCCTCGTAGTGGTTCCACTTCTTGCCCTTGCCATGGCAGGCGTATTCGCCGGCAAAGACCTTCGGACCCTTGCGCGAGTAGGAGTCGTAGCGCAGTCCGTTGGAGAGGAACCACTTCTCGTCGCGGTAGAAATGCTCGTCGACAAGGTCGGCCTTCAGTTGTGTCATGGCTTTCCAGCCATCGCTGAAGCGGTAGGTGTTGTTGGGGACATCCTCGGGAACAGGGCCGCTGGTGCCCACAATCTTTATCTCGGGGTGCTTGGCGCGGATTGCCTTGACAAACGGCTCAAGGCGCTTGTAGTAGAACTCGCCCCACTGTTCGTTGCCGACGCCGATGTATTTCATATTGAACGGTGCAGGATGGCCCATGTCGGCGCGGACTTTTCCCCACTTGCTGTCGGCAGGGCCATTGGCAAACTCGATGAGGTCAAGGCAGTCGTCAATGTAGGGCTGAAGTTCGTCGGTGGCGACATGGGCGCTCTCGTTCTCCCAGTTCTGGTACTGGCAGGCCATACCGACATTGAGAATTGGCAGGGGCTCTGCGCCGATGTCTTCTGAGAGTTGGAAAAACTCGAAGAAGCCAAGACCGCACGACTGGTAGTAGTCCGCATAGTAGCGATAGTCGAAGGTGTGTTCCCAGCGGTTCTGATTGAGGGGACGGTTTTCCACGGGGCCGAGCGTGTTCTTCCATTGATAGCGCGTGGCGAGGTCGGTGCCCTCGACAATGCAGCCGCCGGGGAAGCGGAAGATGCCGGGCTTCAGGTCTTCCAAGGCTTCGGCCAGGTCGCGGCGCATGCCGTTCTCACGCTGCTTGTAGGTGTCGACGGGGAAAAGCGAAATATGCTCCAAGGCTACGGAGTTCTGTCCGCGCAGGAAGATGCGGAGACGGGCGTGCTCCTCAGTGCGCGACGGCGTGAGAGTCACGGTATATTTCTGCCACTTGTCGGAACTTATGTCTATCTTCTGCTCGGCAAACTCCTGATGTTCACGCTGCGAGCGCTCGTCAATCAGTTGTACGCGGATGGCCGACGTGCCTTTTGAGGCCTTTGCCCATACAGAGAAACGGTACTGCTTGCCTTTCTCTACGCCGATGCCGAAAAATCCCTCGTTGACGAGGCCCGTGCGGCGATTGCGATTGCCTGGGTCGCTGAGCACTACATAATGCGGACAACGCTCGAAGGGCCCGTCGTCGCGCACGTCGACACACCCGAAAGCCTGCCAGCCCATCAGGGACTGCGGAAACTCGAAGGAGCGGTTCTTCACGAGTTCGCCGTAAAGGCCGCCGTCGGCAGCAAAGTTGATGTCCTCGAAGAATATGCCATACATAGTGGGCTGGACGGGTGCAACCATCTTCGTGGTGTTGACGTCCATCACGGTCTGGGCATGTGCGTTGGAAAACAGCATGGCAAGCAGCAAGGTGCTCGCTGTGAGAAGTTTTTTCATAATATAGTCAGGATTTTTATGTTTCAAGTTTTTTCTTCGGACAAAATTAGTTAAAAAGTGGAGAACACACAAAAGAAATCTGAATAAAAGCAGTACTTTTGTAAATAATTAAGCAATACGAACAGAATATTTTGTCTTATGAAAAAAATTCTTGTGGTCGAGGACAACTACAGTAACTTCATTCTGATGAGTTACGTTTTGAAGCATCACTACGAATTCTTCCGTGCCGTAAACGGGCAGGAGGCAGTGGAAAAGGTTGAAGAGGAAGACTACGACCTGATACTGATGGATATCAACATGCCTGTGATGAACGGAATTGAGGCTACGCGCCTGATAAAGGCGAAGCACCCGTCGCTGCCGATAATCGCAATAACGGCAAATGCCTTCGACACCGACCGCGAACATGCAATGGAGGCAGGGTGTGACGACTTCATGGCAAAGCCTATCAGCAGCGAGAAATGCCTGAAGATAATAGCAAAGTACATCTGACACGATGGCTGCAAGCATACACTTGAAACAGTTTCCCGGGCTCATGTCGCAGAAGACGGTGCTCTATGTGCATGGCTTTGCAAGTAGCGGTCAGTCGGGCACAGTGGCTCTGCTGCGTCAACTGATGCCTGCGGCAAATGTCATAGCACCCGACCTGCCCGTGAGACCTGCCGAGGCTATGGCTCTGCTGCACGAGATATGTGATGCGGAGCATCCGAGCCTCATCATGGGTACGTCGATGGGCGGAATGTATACAGAGCAACTCGCAGGATATGACCGTATATGCGTCAATCCTGCCTTGGAGATGGCCGACACGATGAAGGCTCACGGGATGATAGGCACACAGCATTTCCAGAACCCGCGCAAGGACGGCATACAGGAGTTTATCGTCACCAAGGCGCTGGTGAAGGAATATCGGGAGCAGACGGAGAAGCGCTTCATGCATGTCGACGAGGCAGAGCGGCAGCGCGTCTATGGTCTGTTTGGCGATGAGGATACGACGGTAGACTGTCGCGCGCTCTTCCAAGGTTACTATCCAAATGCTATTCCATTCCACGGCGAGCACCGACTGAACGACAGTTCGCTGCTGCACAGCGTGATACCGGTGATACGCTGGATAGACGACGAACAGGAGCATCGCCAGCGCCCGGTAGTATATATCGGAACGGAGACGATGGCCGATGGCTACGGAAAGCCGGCAAGTTCGGTGCAGAAGGCGGTGAGGCAACTGGTGGAAAACTATCAGGTGTTTTTCGTGGCGCCGGCAAAGTCGTCGGTACAGGAAGAATATGCGCAGACAACGGAATGGCTGACAGAATATGTCGGTGTGCCGGCATGGGGACACACGATATTCACCAATCGGCGCGACTTGCTGTATGGCGACTATTTCGTGTCATCGCAGGGCGACACCGAGACAATGGCAACACTGCTGCATTATGGTTCAAGCAAGTTCAAGACATGGGAGGAAATAATAGAGTATTTCCAACTGCTTGGCGGACAATAATGCAATAATCCGGGAAAAAAGTGTGAACAAAAAAAGACTGAAGCATTGCGGTTAGTGCTTCAGTCTGAATGAGTTTTCTATACTGTTAAGTTCGGCAGAGAATGACTTGTCTACTTGCAGGCGTTGCTCTATGGCCGTGCAACTGTGAATTACGGTGGAGTGGTCGCGGCCGCCAATCAACTGGCCAATGCGCGATGCCGGCATCTTGGTGTGCTTTTGTGCAAGATACATCGAAACCTGGCGTGCCAGAACGTAGTCGCGCTTGCGGGAACGGCTGCACACGTTTTGCTGGCTCACATTGAAGTGTACACAAACCTTGTCGATAATGTCGTCGACAGTGAGTGGGCGATTGTCGATCTTCACGGCACGCTGGATGACCCGTTCTGCCAGACGCATGTCGATATGGCTGTTGTAGACGATAGAGTAGGCCATGAGAGAATTTATCACACCCTCCAGATCGCGAACAGAACCGTTGGCGGTCTGGGCGATAAACATTATGACATCTTCAGGAATCTGCAGACCGTCGCGCTTGCATTTTGCCTCAAGGATATCAATGCACAACTGAAGGTTGGGCTTCTCCAACTCGGCTATCAAACCGCAGGAGAAACGGGTCAGCAGACGGTCCTTCACTCCTACGAGGTCTACTGGCGGACGGTCGCTGGCCAGTATTATCTGCTTGCCAAGGCGGAACAGATGGTCGAAGATGTAGAAAAATGTGTCGAGCGTCTTTTCAGTTGTCCACTCTTGTATGTCGTCGACGATAAGAATGTCGATAGACTGGTAGAAACTGATAAACTCGGAAAGTTTGTTCTGCCGGACGGCGTCAGTGAACTGCACGGTGAAAAGACGTGCCGATACGTAAAGCACGCGGGCCTGTGGACAAAGTTCCTTGCTGTGCAGGCCGATGGCATTGATGAGATGTGTCTTGCCGCAGCCCGAAGGTCCATAGACAAAGAATGGATTGAATGTTGATTTGCCAGGATGCTCGGCGATGGAAAAGCCTACGGTGCGCGGCAACCTGTTGGAGGTGCCCTCTATAAAGCGCTCGAAAGTTTTCTTCGGGTCAAGTTGCGAATTCAGAACCTGTGGATTGGCAGCGTCAAGTATTGTAGGAGTCTTGTTGCCACGTACCGTCTCCTGTACAGGAGCCAGTGCAACTGGCTCATCGCTTGACTCGTCGACTGTGATGCCATTCTGCTTATCTACTACAATGCGGTAGTTAAGGCGGATGCTTGTTCCGAAACAGCGCTGCAGTACCTTCGTCAGCAGTGCCACATAGTATTGCTCCAGATACTCATACACGTAGCGGCTTGGCACTTGTATGAGCAGGGTGTGGCTTTCGACATCGTATTTTTCAAACACGATAGGCGCAAACCATGTCTTGTATTGCTGCTCGGTGACGTTCTCCTTAATAAGATGAAGACAATCACCCCACAACTCCCTTGGAGTTTTTTCCATGTGACGGTTTTAATACTATTGTTTTAAGTTGGCGAAGACATTTTTTCGCTGCGGATGCAAAGGTCGTACTTTTTCCCGAACGCTACAAATGTGTCTGTAAGCCCGTTTTCTCAGTTCTTGACACTAACTTCTTTATTTACCGATGATTATGCGCTATTTGGCGTTTTGAGGATTACTTTTGATATTTGCGAAAATGTAACGCATTGAAATATCCGCTTTTACGCAAACCTGCACACGACATCTGAGGTATGCAATCTGTTTTCTTGCAGACGCACAAAAGTGCTATCAAATCAAGCACTTCGGTGCAACGTGTCGAAAAAGTGTTACGGGAGTTGTCTATTTAGACTAATTAAAAATTACAGGAATTTTTACTTGTCTTTTTTGCCGAAAACTGAGAAGTGAATATAGCGTTTTGGATGTTGTTTGAAATCTATCAGCAAAGAGTCGGCGTCGGCTGCCGTTGAGTTAAGGTTGTTGTAGAGATCAGCATCGCGCATAAGCAGTCCGAGAGAGCCTTCGTTGCTGTTCAAGCGGTCGGTCATCTGATTGACATCGTCAAGGGTCTTGTTCACCTTCGCTGCCATGTTGGCCAAATCAAGTGCGTTGAGGCTGGCCGTAAGTTGCTGCGTATTGTCAAGCACACCGTCGGCCTTGCTTAGCATGGTTGGGACATTGCTGTTAAGGCTAACTGAAAGTGTGTGCAGTTGTGCGCTTGTGCTCTTCAGTTCGCTGGTCATTCCCTCAACGTTGTGCAGCGTGTTGGTAAGTGCAGGGTCTGCCAGCAGTTGGTTGAGGCTTGCCATAATGGAGTCGAGTTTCGGAAGTATGCGCTCTATGGCCGGGACCATGTCGCCTACTTTCGACATGACGCCTGTCTCCAGTCCGCCGGTGATAGTGTCGCCAGTGGCAAGAAACTGCAGCGGATTGTCCGACAAGACGAGGTTGATCTTGATATTGCCAAGCAGGTCGCTTGCCACTTCTGCGTAGGTGCCTTGCGGTACTCGCATTGCCTTGTCAAGGCCAAGCACTGCCACAATATGGTCTGGGCGGTCGTAGTCGTAGTCGATGCGCTCCACTACGCCAACTCTGTAGCCATTGGCATAGACGGGGGATGACGAAGAGAGGCCGCTGACATCACTGAAAACAACATTGTATTCGTTGGAGTCGGAGAACATGCTCAGTCCCTTCAAAAACTGAAGTCCGAAAAAGAGCACCACAAGTCCGACTATAGCAACTAATGCTATCTGTACTTCCTTTGTAAAGAATTTCATATCTTAAAGATTATTTTTGTGCTTTTCTGCTTCTGTATTCCTGTACGGCTTGTCTTACGTCCATCTTCTGGTTGCCGCGGAATGCTATGATGAAGGCTTCAGGGAATTTGTCAAGCAGCGATTTGCGCAGTTGGTAGATTTCCTGATAGTTTGTCGAGGCTCCAACGGTATATTTGTAGAAGCCGCCTTCCTGGTACATGTCTACATTCTGCTGTCCTTGCAGTTGCTCGCTGTTTAGCGACTGCTGCGTGGTGCTTGCAAGGATTTGTACCTTGAAGACAGGTGCGTCGCTGCTCGTCTTTGCCTGCTCCTTAGGCTTTGCTACCTCCTTTGGTGCTGCAGGTTCCTTGGGTTTTGCTGCCGTCTCTTTAGGCTTTGCAGTTTCCTGTGGCGCTACAGGCTCCTTGGGTTTTGCGGTTTCCTTTGGCGCCGTCGCAGGTTCTTTTGGCTTTGCAGCCTCCTGTTGTGCAATAGGTGGCGCAGCCTGTTGTTCCGGCAGAACGGCTGTTTTCGGGTCGGCTGTAACTACGGAATCGACGTCGGCAGCAACTTTCGTGCTTTCTGCAGGCGCTACGTCAACACGCCCCTCGCGGGCATCTGCCAACTCCTGTGCTACACGGCTGCGGTGCTTACGCTGCTTGTCCTCTTTCTTAGGAGTGTTGTCGTCAGCGGCCTTTTCAGGTTTCTTGACTTCTGCCGGCGTGGTTGCAGCAGGTTTTGCCGCAGGTTTGACTTCTGCCGGGGTACTCGCTGCTTGTTGCTTTTTCTCAGGCTGATATGTGATGGCAGTCCCGTGAGAGTCGTATTTCTTCTTGTAGTCGACAAAGGCTTGGTAAATGCCCTTGCCCAATCTGTCTATGCCTTCGCTGGAGTTGAGGAATTGCTCTTCGTCGGAGGTGGAGATAAAGCCAAGTTCTATCAGACAACTTGGCATCGACGTGGCGCGCAATACCAGGAAACCAGCCTGCTTTACGCCCTTGTTGGCGCGTCCTGCAGCGGAACATGTACGCTTCTGCACCATCTTGGCCAGTTCTACGCTCTGCTCCATGTTCTTGTCCTGCATGAACTCAAACATTATATAACTTTCGCTTGAGCGTGGATCGAAACCTTCATAGTGCTGCTTGTAGTCCTTCTCAATCAGAATGACGGAGTTTTCTCTCTTTGCAACATCGAGATTGTCGTTGGCGCGGTGCATACCAAGCGTGTAGGTTTCCATGCCGCGTGCAATGCGTCCTTTGGGAAGTGAATTGGTATGGATGGAAACGAAGAGGTCGGCCTTGTTCTTGTTGGCAATATCGGCGCGCGTGTGCAGGGGAATGAAGACATCTGTCTTGCGTGTGTAAATCACTTTTACGTCGGGGCAGTTGCTCTCTACATATTTGCCAAATGCCAGTGCGACATTGAGATTGATGTTTTTCTCTTTTGATATGGCACCTATTGCTCCTGCGTCGTGACCGCCGTGTCCTGCATCGATAACGAGGGTGAACTTCTTGTCGGCTGCAACAGATGCGAGTGCTGTGAACAGTGTTATGGCTATAAAGAGTAGTATTCTTTTCTTCATTACCTATATATTAATATATAAGGTGTCCTGTGCCGTTGGTCCAGTTTATTTCTATTCCGGCTCCTTGGCTGTCGGCACCAGTGGGTGGATTTAACTTTACAATGGTGAGACTAATACTTTCCACTTGTGGAAATTGCTCTGTAATGCTGTTGGCTATGCGGCCTGCCACGTGCTCTAAGAGAGAAGACGGCAGACTCATCTGTTTCCTTACGATGTCGTAAAGCGCAGCATAGTTCAAGGTATCGGCGACATTGTCGGTGATGATGGCTTTGCTTATGTCGTAGCCCACACGCAGGCTGACGCTATATTCGCCTCCAACTTTACGTTCCTGTGGCAGTACGCCGTGAAATGCTTTGAGGCGGACGCTGTTCAGCAGTATGTAACTTGACACGATTTTCATTCGTATTTCTTCAGGGCACGCTCTACGCCAACCTTCCAAGTGTTGATGCTTTCGTTCTGCAGTTGAAGCGAACTGACAAGTTTAATAACATGGGCGATAGGCATGCGATAGCGAAGTACGCCGGAGATGAGTTTTGCGTAGTTCCAGTATTCAGGATTGAATTTTTCGGAGAGGCCTTCGACGGTGGTCTTGTAGCCGCGCTTGTTTTCAAACTGGAAATCGTAGCGCTTCGAGCCGTCGTCGTTGACATGCTTTATAATCTTGCCCTTAGTGACGGATTTTGGAAGCAGAATGCCTTCGTCGTCGTCTTGCAGGCCAGTGAAAATCTCATAGGGGTATCCGTCGAGCAGTCCGACAAGTGCAACCCACTTGTCTTTGTTGTTCTGAAAACGTACAACGTCACACTCCAGTTCCTTAGGACGTACCTCGGTGACCTCCGGCCGTATGTTTTTCGCTGCCAAGTCTAACGTGGCCTCGGCAAGGCGGGAGAGCGTTTGCTGCTCTTCACTACTGAGCGCGTTGAAGCATTTGCCGAGAAGTGCGGCGATGCGCTCCTCTGTTATGTCCAGATTTTCCTTCAGACTAACACTGCCCAGTTTCCTGACTACCCGTTCCAGTATGGGGCTTGCTTGTGTAAGATTTGTGTCGTTTGCCATCTTGTTGCAAAGGTACGAAAATTTCCTAACCCAATGCGTCACAGGGCTTTTTTTTAGTAATTTTTTTAGTAAATATAAGGTATTTGTTGCTTAATGTTTACCTTTGCAGCATGAAAAACTTAGCAACACGCACTACCATCCGCAAATACAGCAGCCGTGATGTGTCGGAAGAATTGCTGTACCAACTGTTTGGCGAAGCCTCACGCACCCAGACGATGGGTAATCTGCAATTATACAGTGTCATAGTGACCCGTAGCGAAGAACAGAAGCGTCTCTTGGCGCCTGCTCACTTCAATCAGCCCATGGTGGAGAGCGCCCCCGTAGTGCTCACGGTCTGCGCAGATTTCAACCGCACCACGCGATGGTGCGAGGAGCGCAGCGCAAGTCCGGGATATGACAATATGCTGTCTTTCTGCAATGCTGCAATCGACGCATTGCTCTTTACGCAGACGCTATGCTGCCTGATGGATGAGCACGGACTGGGCTACTGCTATCTCGGCACCACGCTGTATCAGCCTCAGCAGATTATTGATATTCTCCACTTGCCTCGCCTTGTGATGCCGGTGGCTACGCTGACCGTGGGATGGCCTGCAGAAAATCCTCCGCTTAGCGACCGCCTGCCTGTAGAGAGTTTTGTGCATCGCGAGACATACGCTGACTACAATGCAGAGGCTATCGACCGTTTCTATTCAGCCAAGGAGCAGTTGGAAGAAAATCGCGAGTTTTGCAGAATAAACAACAAGGCGACCCTGGCGCAGATTTTTACGGATATCCGTTACACACGCCGCGACAACGAAGCAATGTCTGCTACGCTGCTTGAGACATTGCGCCGTCAGGGCTTCATGCAGTAGATTTTCTTAATTCACTTTCGACTCCATTGGATTGCGCAGGCCTTTCATACCAGTGAGATAGGCTTTTGCAGAGCCAAACGAGAGAAACATGTCAAGCCGTACAGGAAGGTGATTCTTGTCGTCGGTGATATAAAAACGTATCAGTTCGTGGTTCTTGCCGTGTTCTCTCTCGATAAAAGAGAAAACCATGCAGCGGTATTTCTCCGAACTGTTCTTCATTTTCAGTGTTGTTTTTCCTGTATACTTAAGCCAGGAATTGCTTAAGTGTTTTGCGTCGCTTATAGGCATTGGTATGTTTTGTCCTACCTTCAGCGTTGCTGCGTTGAAGTTGCGCGCCCGTAGGAAAATACTCATCATGTCGTAAATACAACTCTTGTATTCTGCGTCTTTCCAGTGCACCTCTCCGTCAGCGTCTATACGGTGCATGCGCAGGTGGCAGTTGCCTTTGGGATATGTGTACCACAGTTCGTCAACATAGTAACGCTTTCCCTCGCGTGCCCCTTTGCGGAAGTAGAGCGGCGACAGGCCGTGGTCAGTATAGCAGAGCAGTGTGTCGCGCATCACGAACATGTTGTCAAGTTTCTGACTGCCTCTTGTGATGAGGCTTGTGCGGTATGCCTGCTGGCCGTTGTACACGGAATTGACAATAGACATCGATGCCGTACCTACTTTCATCCAGACAAACTGCCAGTTGAAGTACAGATCGTAACTTAGGAATTCTCCGGCCTTGAAAGCCTTGTTCTCTATTCCGCAGTTTGCCTGTGCGCGTGCAGTGCCGGCCGATGCCAGGCAGAGAATAGCCAATGTCACCTTTGCTATCAGAAGTCTGTGGTTTAGTATATTTCTCATAGTGTATCTTTATGCGTTGTTCACTTTACGTTTTTCAATCTTCGCCCGTCCCTGTTCACTTCTCGTATGGAATTCCAAGTTTTGCGGCACGTTCGGCGTTGCGGTTGCGAAGTCGTTGCCGCTCCTTGTCGGGTTTCTGCTTCGTAATTGCCTTGGGTTTCTGGTTAATACGTGGCGTTGCTGTAACGTTCCACGGCAGCGTGACGTCAAATTTTGCCTTGCAGATAATGTCTTCCGGGTAGTAGTAAACGTCTTCAGGCGGAGTGTCGCTACTGTATTCTCCTGTATCCCAGATGCCGTTGTTGTTGCGGTCGGCAATGGCTCGCACATAATACGTGCCTGGTGTTACATAATAGAATTCTGCCTGTCCACTGTTGTCTGCAACGACTTGCTTGACAGCCTTGTCGTTCTTGTCAAGCAGTTCGACTACCATGGTGCACGTGTCGGGATATCCGCTTAGTTGCATTAAGAGTGTGGCATACTCGTCGAGTTTCTTCACTTTCAGGCCCTGCTTGAAGGCATCGGCCACGTTGCCGTAGATGTCGGCAAAAGCAGCAGAGTCAACCTCAAAACTGTATTCGCTGCCGGGCTGCCATTCGGCCAGGACCTCCAGTTGGCGTTGCAAATTAGCGTGTTCGCGGCAGACGAATGGCACTTGATACCAGAGCGAGTCCACCTTTGTGTAGAGATGGATTGCCGATGTGTCGCATTTTGTAAGCGGAGCAGGAGCCTCTATGACGATTGTGCCGTTTGGTGCCATTTGCTGTGCAACATTATAGCGTATCCCAAGTGGCTTTCGTGGCATGATGCTGTCGTATGGCTCTCCACGCTTGCGCAGTCTTTCCTGCTGTTTCCGCCATTCGTCATACTCTCTCTTCGCCATTTTCTGCCGCTTCTCGTAACTTGTCTTGGGCATCACCTCGAAAGTGTCGGTCTGTTGTGTGAGCATTCCGGTGCTGTCGGTAGCCAGATAGGTTAGCGACATGCGCAGCGTGTCTTGTTTTACGAGTGTTGTGTCGCGCAGCCAGTAGGTTAGAGTGTCCTGCTGTTGGTTGGCTTCCAGAAGAAAAGCGTCACTGCTGTCGAAGTTAAGTCCTTTTATCTCTGGCAGATTTTCGTTGCCGTAACTGAAGTAAATGGTGAAGTGGTCGGCGTCTTTCCTTTCGGGTTGTTTCAGCAGGTATCTGTCTGTCTGCTTTTCCTGGAACGCCAGCAGTGTTACGTTGTCAGGCCGGAAGTGAGTGTACGTAACCTGCAGAATGTTGTCAATGTGCAGATTGTCACGCCAAATAGTGTCTTGCCTTACGTCAGGTGCTGCTGTCGGCGTGAAGATTTGATGCGAGAAGGCGAGCATCTCGCTTTTCTGGCTGAACTGATAGTTGCCGTCGGCATCCTGCAGCGCGTAGACGCGGTATTCGCCTGGCGCTACACCTTTTATCACGAAGCGCCCCGAGCCGTCGGTGCGTGCCACTCTCATCAGCGGCTTTTTCTGAAAAGCCGTATCGCTTAAATCGTCATACATGCCGACAAGTATTCCCTTTACCGGCTCAAGATTTGAGGCCTCTATCACGTTTCCAGCAACCTCAAAAGTGTCTATGCGTTCACCAGTTGAGAAAGTGAAAGTATAGTTGCCCATTGGGTTGCCCTCATTATTGTCGCTGATGGCGTCGCTAAAGTCTATGGTGTATGTGGTATTGCTTTTTAGAGAGTCTTTCAGGTCTACTATGATTCGTTTTCCCGCTGCCTTTATTTCCGGCATCTCAAGTTGCGGTGGCGAAACAATCACATTATTTGTGGCATCGGCCACTTTAATATATTCATCAAACAGAATACTGATGCGTTTGGCAGTTACGCCAGTGGCCTGGCTTGCAGGCACCGAACTCACCACTCGTGGCGGATCGTCGTCGTACCATCCGCCGTCGGGCTGTCCCATTCTTGCGCATGATGTTATGAGCGATGCGCACAGCAACAGCATCGGGGCTAACAGGACGAACAGCAGTTGGCGCTTGCCTTTTCTCATTTTTAAGCGTTGTTAAGTGACAGGAGTTGCTCTATGTGCTCTCGCGAATTGCTCAGGCGTGGCACCTTGTGCTGTCCTCCCAGTTTTCCGTGCTGTCGCAGCCATTCGTCGAACAGCCCGTGACGTGCTGTGATGATTTCAAGAGGCTGCAGGGTGATGTTCTTGTATCGCTTTGCCTCGTAGTCGCTGTTGAGTGCCTGCAGTTTCTTGTCCAGCAGCGAGGCAAACTGGGCCAAGTCTGCCGGAGGCGTGGCAAATTCTATGAGCCACTGATGGCGGCATTTGGCGTTGCTGTCCATGAAGACAGGCGCAGCAGTGTATTCTCTTATCTCTGCGCCAGTTGCCATGCATGCATATTCCAGTCCGTGCTCAGCGTTGTCCACTATCAGTTCTTCGCCAAAAGCGTTGATAAAACTCTTTGTTCGACCGGAGATAACAAACTTGTAGGGATTGGTACTTGTGAAGCGAATTGTGTCGCCAAGCATGTAGCGCCAGAGTCCGCACGATGTGGATATCAGCATGGCGTAGTTCTTGCCGGTCTCAACCTCCCACAGCGGAATGGGCTGTGTGTTCTGCTGCGTGTTGTCTGTCGGAAGGAATTCGTAGAACACACCGTAGTCAAGCATCAGCATCATTGCCTGATCTGTCGGGTCATCCTGCAGACCGAAGAAGCCCTCGCTGGCATTATACGTTTCCATATAGTGCATGCGGTCTGACGTGATGAGTTGCTCGTATTGGTGTCTGTAAGGCGTGAAAGCCACTCCGCCGTGGAAGAAGACTTCCAGATTGGGCCATACTTCTTCGAGATGCGTTTTTCCGCTGAGTTCCATCACGCGGTTAAGCACAGAAAGCATCCACGATGGCACTCCGCTCAGATTAGTAACGTTCTTGTGAAGCGCCTCGCGCGCTATGCGGTCGCGCTTTTCCTCGAAATCTGCCAGCAGTGCGGTTTTCTTTTTTGGAACACGCACCAGATTGACTATCGGATTGATGTTTTCGATGAGAATGGCCGACAGGTCGCCGACAAGTGAGCCGGGCAGATTGTAGTTTGGCGCGTGGCTGCCGCCAAGAATAAGAGCGCGCCCGTCGAAGATGCGGCTTTTGGGATTATTGCGCAGGTAGATGGCAACAGTGTCGAAGCCTCCGGCATAGTGTATCTTCTGCAGTCCCTCTGCGCTCACGGGAATAAATTTCGATTTGTCGTTTGTCGTGCCGCTCGACTTTGCATACCATTTCACGCGCCCGGGCCAGAGAATATCTCGCTCGCCGTGGCGCATGCGGTCTATGTCGGCTTTAAGTTCTTCGTATGAGTTGACAGGACAACGGCTGGCGAAATCGTCATAGCCGTGAATGTTGTCAAATCCGTGTCGTTGCCCGTATTCTGTCTTGCGCCCTTGCTCTGTCAGATAGTCAAGCACATGGCGCTGTAGTTGTTCGCCGCCGGTGATGTGCTTTTCTATCGCGCGCATGCGCGCATTAAATATATGTGTCGCTATGCTTGTGATATTCATCGTATCTCGTTTGTATACGGAGTGCAAAGTTAATTATAAAATTAAAAGCGCGTATTCATTTTAAGTTTTTTAATGTAAAAAATGTGGCTAATGGAAAAAATACATTAACTTTGCCGCAAACTACACTAATCACCTTAATATTTACTAAAAAAAAGGACTATGAGGAAAAGTTTTACCCTTTTAATGTTTGCGCTTTTTGCCGTCGTTGCCACTGCTGACGCGCAGAATTACCGCAAGTGGGACTTCACCAACTGGAGTGCCGCTACAGTTGCCAACCTGAAGGCTGATGCAGCAGCAAGCAGCACCGTAGGATGGAGTGACATTGAGAAAGCCGCTGATGCAGGTGAGGGCAAGGTCGCTCCCGAAACAACTGCCGACAAATGTTTCTGGTCAGCATCTACTGCTACCATCACCGGCGACGGAACTCTTCAGGCCAATGGCGTGACTATTGCCGAGACTGAAGGCCTTATTTTCGGTTCCAGTTATGCCGGCAACCGCTCTCTTGCCATTGCTGTCAATTATCCATCTACAACCATAGGCACTTACGCAGGCCCGCAGTATCTGTGGCTGGGCGGTGGAAATAAGGGAGAAGGCAAACGGCTGCTCTGCTTTACCATTCCTAAGGTGAAGATTGGTCAGAAAATTACCGTTGTCGCTGAGTCGCACAAGTCGACAGATGCACGTGGTATCTCTCTCTTCGTTAATGATGTCAACGTAAATGCTAACCAGGTTGGCGAGTCTTTCGAGCCGACAACGCAAGCCTCATATACATGGGAGGACTGGACTCTTCCGGAAGGCATTACTGATGAGGACGGTGACGGAACAGTTGACATTTTGGTCTACAACACTAATGGCTGCCACATTTACAGCATAGAGGTAGGCACTGCTGACCAGAAGTCGAAGATAGGTTATCTCTATCAGGGTGCAACAGACGGTGCAAAGGCTATCGCAGAGGCCAATGCCAACTACGAAGTTGAGGCTATCGATGTAGCCACTACTGCTATCACCGCAGAGCAGTTGCGCGGCTATGATGTCACTGTTGTAGCAGGCAATATCGCTGGTGACAATGCTGCTGTCAGTGTTCTGAAGGAGGCACAGCCTTGGACGCCAATCGTAAGCACCAACACTGCTCTCTACGAGGCATGGGGCTACGGCACGCTGTCGGCTGACCATGAGCCAATCATCAAGTTGAAGAACAAGAGCCATTCTCTGTTCCGTGGCGTTGAAGTTCAGACCGAAGACGAGAGCGACTTTATCCCTGTTGGCATGGATTCTTATGTCAGCGGCATCACTCTTGCCGATCGTTTCAAGGATGATGTTGTTCCTGGCGTGACCATGGATGAGGACGAACTGCCTCTCGTGCATGTTCACAACGCTACCCACAATGCTTTTGTTTATGTTCCGTTCCCATCCGACGCTACTGACGAGGCAAAACAAATTCTTGCCAATGCCATTAGCCTTGCTGCAGCCTCGAAGAGTGAGGTTACTCCGTTGGTTGCTCCTACTTTCTCACTCGAATATAAGGACATGCGCACTCTCGTGACTATCAAGAGTTCTGTGGCAGGTGCCGACATCTACTACACTATAGACAATTCTCAGCCGACAGAGGCCAGCGCTAAGTACAGCGAGCCTATCGAAGTGACCGCCGAGGGTGTTACCGTCAAGGCTGTTGCCATTGCCGAAGGCTATACGCTCAGTGATGTTGCCGAGAAGGCCATCGACCTGAAGCAGCAGACCGCTTTGCCTGTGATTGCTGTCGACCAGCAGTCGGGTAAGACCGTTGTCACGGTGACAGGTGCTGAAGGTACTACACTGTGGTACAACTTCACGCAGAGCAGCGACACGCTGAAGTCTACTAAGTACGTTACTCCTATCACCTATACGTTGCCTCGCGAGGGCTTCTCTGCTTTCGCTGTTGCTGAGGGCAAGGTGAACTCAGAGGTTGCTACACAGGACATCAAGATTGCCGACCTCAAGGCACGCATTGACGTACTGGCTCACATGGATGCCAATTCTACCGAGTACAACAACGGTTCTACGTCAACTGCCTACTACTTCTCTTGGGGCAAGAACAAGGCTACCTATTCGTATTACAATACAGAGGCTGGCTCCACAGAAGAGACGACAACCGATCCTGAAACAGGCGATGAGGTAATAACAAAGACGTACAACGAGTTGAATCCTGAGGAAGAAAAAGACTTCAATAACGGCTGGGCTATTCGCGCACGTGGTCAGATTGTCGACTGGGAGAACCTTGAATCTGGCAAGAACTATGGCGACCGCAGCGGTTACAACTTTGCCACGGTTGACGATGAAAATCCATACTTCCCTGCTACAAAGTCTATCATCAATCTTGCCGACAAGAACACTCAGCCTGCCGACGTCACATTCCCATACAATGCCTACATCGTTACCACGAAGAAGTTTGCCGGTCCGTTTGACGTAGTGCTCAACGTGGGTAGCATCGTCAAGCCTGCCGATGGTACTGTGACAAAGCACCAGTTTGTCGTTGAGGTTTCCAAGGACGGCAACAAGTGGGAGAATGAGTGGCAAGTTCTTGGCGATACGCTGAAGATGGAAGGTCTGAATCGTCTTACTAAGAATTTCACCCGCAGTTACGAGGGCACCGACGAAGTTTATGTTCGCGTTTACCTCAGCAACAACAACTCCAAGATAGGAATCTACGACATCTATATTGCCAACGAAGGCGAGAAGTCGTTGGAACTCGAGACTGCCATCACTCCGCTGCGTCAGGACGCTACTGCTGTTAAGACTGCTGCCATCTACGACTTGAACGGTCGTCGTCGCGCATCGCTGCAGCGTGGTCTGAACATCGTTCGCATGAGCGACGGCACCGCCAAGAAGGTGATGGTGAAATAAGCAATGCAATTTCCCAGCGGAGCCAAGGCTCCACGTAATACAGCGACTCGCGAGGCAAAGCCCCGCGAGTCGTGTTTTAAAAAAATCGTGATAACGTGATATCGTAATAACGTAATAACGTGATAACGTAATAACGTAATATCGTGATAACGTGATAACGTGATATCGTAATAACGTAATAACGTGATAACGTGATAACGAAATCACATCGGCATTTCTATGCGGAAGGTAGTGCCGCGGTCAATCTCCGTCCACTTCACGAAGATGCGCCCGTGGTGGTATTCCTCTACGATGCGTCGTGCCAGCGAGAGGCCGAGGCCCCAGCCGCGCTTCTTCGTAGTAAAGCCAGGAGTGAACACGTTTTTCAGGTCTTTCTTCTTTATCCCCTTTCCGTTGTCGCTCACTTCCACGATGGCGTGCTGTCCTTCCGTGGTGAGAGCCAGCACTATTTCCCCCTTTCCTTCCATTGCGTCGACAGCGTTCTTGCACAGATTTTCTATCACCCACTCAAAGAGCGATGCGTTCATCATCACAATGATGTCGTCCTGCGGCATGTTGCATTTCATCACCACTTTCTGCGAGGTGCGCCGGCTCATGTATTCTATCACGTGGCGCAGCACTTCGTTCATCGACGACGGCACGGGCTCCGGCACTGAGCCTATCTTCGAGAAGCGCTCCGCTATGCGTTCCAGTCGCTTCACGTCCTTGTCCATTTCCGGTATTAGAGTGTCGTCGGGATATGTCTCCTTGAGCATCTCCGTCCATGCCATCAGGCTGGAGATAGGCGTGCCGAGTTGATGGGCTGTCTCCTTGGAGAGCCCCACCCACACCTTGTTTTGTTCTGCACGCTTAGACGAGAGGAGTGCGAAGATGGCCACCACCACGAAAATCATCACCACTCCCAGTTGCACGTAGGGCCATGCCTGCAGCCGCTTCAGCATTGTCGACTCGTCGTAGCACACCAGTTGATAGTCGGCCGAGTCGGCCAGTTCGATGACAATGGTGTCGCCAGCGGCGCGCATGCTTTCGCCGTACTGCTTGGCGTATGCCATGGTGTCGCTGCTTGTGGTGTTGATGTTGCGATAGTCTGCCACGCTGCCGTCCCTGTTTATCACCACAACGGGTATGGTGTTGTTGCCCTCTATCACGGCGGCAGCCAGCGTGAGGTCTGTCTCCTCGTCGGCCGTAGCCAGCGTCTGCATGGCCTGTGCCCACACCTGCATGCGCCCCTGTTCCTCCTTTGAGAGGTCGCGCACGAGGAAGTGCGACACGAGCAGTGATGCCAATGCTATCACTACGGCAGCCACAACGAGCCAGATCTTTACCTGTCTTATCCTGTCAGTCCATTGCATGTTACATATCTAACGCGAAAAATGTGCAAAAAATTGTGGGTATTCGGAAAAATGTCTACTTTTGTGGCTCATACAGTTTACAATCGACTATTTTTCCACCATTCCCCATGAGAATACTTATCGTCAACGGCCCCAATCTCAATCTTCTTGGCCAGCGCGAGCCCGGCATCTACGGCTCCGAGGCATTCGAGCCCTATCTTGAAAAACTTCGCGCTCTCTTTCCCGACGTGGAGATAGCCTATTTTCAGAGCAACATCGAGGGCGTTCTCATTGACAAACTGCAGCAGGAAGGCTTCAGTTGCGACGGCATAGTGCTCAACGCCGGTGCCTACACCCACACTTCTATAGCCCTTCACGACTGCATCCGCTCCCTGCGTGCCCCGGTGATAGAGGTTCATATCTCCAATGTCCATCAGCGTGAGGAGTTCCGCCATCACTCTTTCATCTCCTCTGCCTGCCGTGGCGTGATATGCGGTTTCGGCCTCGACAGTTACAGACTTGCCATTGAAGCGCTGTTGGCAGTTGACAGTTCTTGGCGAAGCCAAGCGGTCGTAAATATTAAACATTGAACATTGAGGAATACATATTGGCGCATATAGAGCCGGAGCCTGATTATCTATACAGACTCTGGCGCGCCACCAATATCCACATGCTGCATGGGCGTATGGCGTCGGGCCATCTGCAGGGGCGCTTGCTGAAAATGCTTGTCAGCATGCTGCGCCCTGCCAACGTTCTTGAGGTAGGCACTTTCAGCGGCTATTCCGCCCTCTCTATGGCCGAGGGTCTGCCCGAAGGCGGCCATCTTTACACTTTTGAAATCAACGACGAGCAGGAGGAGTTCACGCGTCCCTGGATAGAGCAGTCGCCATTTGCCGACCGCATCACCTTCTGCATTGGCGATGCCGTCACCGAGGCGCCGCGGCTTGGCGTGACGTTCGACCTTGTTTTTATCGACGGCGACAAGCGCACCTATCTTGACGCTTACGAAATGGCGCTCTCCGTGTTGCGCCCCGGCGGCTATGTCATTGCCGACAACACGCTGTGGGACGGCCATGTCTGCGATGCTGCCTACGACCGCGACAGCCAGACGCTTGGCATACGCCGCTTTAACGACTTCGTCTACAGCGACAGCCGCGTCAGCGAGGTCATCCTGCCGCTGCGCGACGGGCTGACCATCATCAGGCTACTCGACAAGTAGCAACTGTTCCGTAGAAAATTTTTAGTGAAGTGATGCAGAAGTGGGATATTTCTTCCATGCCTGTGCTGCCTGCTGCTCTCGCTTCTGCAGCACTCTGTCGGGGCGCCACTTTGGGAAAATACGCCTCACCGTGTAGAGACTGGCCTCTTTCTCAGTGAAGATAGTTTCTATCTGGTTGCGCTCCTCCTTGTAGTCGAGGGTAACGATGTTCGACTCGGGCGTGATGTCTTTTCCTGCAGCATCGGTAGTGGCATATTCCTTGAAGAAACTCTGTACGGTGCGCATGCCGTGATGGTCGAATCGCGTCTGCGACAGTCTGTTGGGGTTGAGCAGTCGCGTGTGCAGCCATACACATCGTGGCGTGGTGTGCCATCCGCGTGCGTACTCGAAACTCTGACTGATGCTCTGCACGGTGCATCGGTTGAACACGTATCCCCACTGCGTCTTTGAAGTGCGTGGCGCAGCCACTACGCATCGGCCCTTGCCCTCCACGGTGCGCGGCTCTGTCACTATTGTGCAGTGTTCAAACCATACGTCGCCTGCCCCGCAGATGAAGTCTACCGTGCCGTGGATTTCCGAGTCAAGCATGTAGTGCTCGCAGAGTTCGTTGTCGCTGTAGTATGTGTCCTGATACGACAGCATGAGCACGCGGTTGCAGATGGTGCGTGTTCCCTTGTCCTGCAGGCATACAGCCCTGCCGGCGTTCCCAGCCTCGTAGTATTTCAGTCCGTTGTGGAGCGTAAGGTCTTGCAGATAGTTGTTGGTGCCGGTATTGAGCAGTATAGCCGTTGTGCGTATACCTTCGTTGGCCACGTCGGGGGCGTTGTGTATCACGGTGTTCATCGTGCTCTGTCCCACGAGGGCTATGTTGTGGCCGGAAATCTTGGTGAGCACGCGGTCGCCAAGGTCGTAGGTTCCGTTGGGTATCAGAATGAACGTTGCTTCGGCTGTCGAGTCGGCATTCAACTTGTTGGCCTCTTCTATTGCAGCCAGCAGACTCTCGCTGTTGCCTGCCTCAACGCGTATCAGGTTTATGGCGTGCGCGGCCAGAGCCATACACACGGCAACGAGCATTGCAATCGGTCGTTTCATTCTGTGGATAGTATTAGACGTTTGCCTGCAAAGTTAGACCAAAAAAACGTATTATCAACACTCTTTGCTCCTATAAAATGTTAAAAAGGAGAAAAAATATTGCGCTCTGTCTTTCTCATTACGCAAAAAGTATTACCTTTGCGCCTCGGAAATCGGGATGTAGCGCAGTTGGTAGCGCACTACGTTCGGGACGTAGGGGTCGGGCGTTCGAGTCGCCTCATCCCGACCAACAGTGGTTCTTCGTCGCAGGCTGGGGAACCGCTTTTTCATTGACCATTAGATAGAAAAATTATGGATAAAGTCAAGAATGTATTATTGCAGTTGCTGATGCTATTTTCGCTACAGCCTGTTATGGCACAGACTGTAGACCTGACGCAACTTGAAGGCCAGTGGCGCTTCATGGCTTCCAACAATGGTGCCGTGGGTGCCGACGGCATCTACCGCGCCGGCATAGACACCATTCCCTTTACTGCCCGTCTCGAACAGACCTCCGACGGAGGTGTACTGCGCTGCCATGCCGACAACATCTATCCACGCGGCAGTAAGGCCTATCCCGCCGACTGGACAATGACAGTAGAGCAGGATGCTGCCACAGGCACCGTCCGCCTGGGCTTTGTGCTTGCCGACGACAAGTCCGTCAGCACAGAGGAGTTCCTCGAGCCGGCATCGGAGTACCTGGAAGAGGGCTTCTTCTACTTCGGTGTCCATTCGACGCGCACCGATACGGGCCATCGCTACCTCTTTCTGCTCTCTGAGAACATTGCCACCCATCAACTCGAGGCCATGACGCTGTGGAGTGGCTGGATGGCGCCTGGTTTGCAGACCTATTCCTTTCCGCAAAACCAGCAGATATATGTTGTAGTGTCGCTCGACGCAGCGTATAGCCTCACCGACCATTCCTTATTAGGCTACATTGAGATATGGGCCAGTCCAAAGGTGGAGCAGATAGCCTCTGGCGCCGCTGCCATCGGTGTCGTCACGACCGCAGGAGGCTCTTCTGCCTCTGAGCCATGCTTCGACCTCATGGGGCGCCGTGCTTCCGGCCAGTCCCACTCGCGCGGCCTCTACATCAGGCAGGGCCACAAGGTTGTGAAGTAGGTTCTGTGGCGCATAAGTATGTGTGGCAAAAATTCCTGCTGCTGTGACAAAATTCACAACAGCAGTAATTTTTTTAAAAGCAGTGTTTTTAAAAATTAAAACAGCTGTAATTTTTTTAAAAGCAGTGTTTATTTTTAAAAAAACAGCATGAATTTTTTTCAAGCAGTATTGAGCAGATTCAGTGCTGTATTATTTTTTTTCCTTGTGCCCGTGCCCACACGCGTACGCGCAAACATTAATTGTATAAAATTTTTGGAGAGTAAAATTTTTTTGTATTTTTGCCACGATATAAGGTACTGAAAATAATTAAGGCTATGAATAGAAAACTTGCTCTAATCCTGTTGTCGCTGCTTCTCGTGGTTTGCACGACGGCAACAGCACAGAATGCCAAGGCATGGCTGAAAGACGGAAATACACGATATGCCGAAGGCAAATACAAAGAGGCCGCTGAGTTATATGAGAAGGCAGCCAATGCAGGCTCTGCAGAGGCCCAGTGCAACCTCGGAGTGATGTACTATGAGGGCGAGGGAGTCGACAAGGACTTCTCGTCGGCAGCCATGTGGTTCAAGCGCGCCGCCAAGATGCGCTATGCCAAGGCAGAGTACAACCTTGCCCTTTGCTATATGAACGGCCAGGGTGTTCCCACGAGTTATGACAAGGCACTTATCTACATGAAGGCATCGGCCCAGCGTGGCTATACTGAGGCACAGGAGCGTCTTGCCGACCTATATGCCAAGGGCATAATGGTCGAGGCCGACATGGAGGAAAGCCGCCGCTGGCTGGCAATGTCGCGCGGCGAGAAGGTGGAACTTGCCCCTGAAGTGGAGCGCCCCACGCGCTTGCAGACAGCCCCATCCGACAGTAGTGCCGCTGCCACTGCCCCCACCGACGTAGCCCAGACTGCCGCTCCTGCTGCGAAGACCGCTGCGCCGGCCGCTCCTGCTGTAGCCGCAGCAAACACGGAGGCGGTACCCAGCACGGCATCGCCTGCTACACCGGCTAAACAGCAACCGCTTCTTGCTGAGGCAACAGAACCTGCTGCCCAGGCAGGCCCTGAGATAAAAAAGTCGGCAAATGCCGTTCCTGAAGAGACGGAAAAGGAGCGCGAGGCCAACCGTAAGATTCAACTCATCGAAATGATGCGCCAGCAGGGGCTTAACGTCAGAGCCCCGATGACTGCCGAAGAGCAGGCCTCGCCAAATGGTGCCCCTATCATCAAGATACTCTATCCTGAGGACATGTCGCAGTTCCATACCGACGTGGTGAAACTTAAATACCAGTTGCTGGCCCAGGGCATGGAGTCTGTTACGAAGATTACGGTGATGGTCGACGGCGTGAAGCAGCCCGAGACACGTGCCGTAAAACAGGCAAACATGATTGATGTTGACGTGCCCAACCACGACTGCACCATCATGCTCTTTGCCCAAAACGAGAATGGCAACAGCATACCTGCCACCATACGCCTGGTGCGTGAGGTGGCGACACAGATTGACCTGCCACGCCTCTTCGCCGTTGCTGTGGGAGTGGGAGAGTATGACGACGAGAAACTGCCTAACCTCAAGATGACCACTAAGGACGCCCGCGACTTCGCTGCCGCCGTTTCGTCGAAGAAAGGCCATCCCTTCAGTGATGTCCAGGTGAAACTGCTCTGCGACAAGGAGGCCCACCGCTCTGACATCTTCGAGGCTATGGAGTGGATGGCTCAGGAGGCACGCCCCAACGACCTCTGTATGTTCTTCTTCGCAGGCCATGGCTATCGCGACGAGAAAGACCGCTTCTATTTCATGCCTTATGGCGGTTCTACCAACAGGCTCTACGAATGTTTCAGCGCTTCCGACTTCAAGAGTGCTGCCGAGGATATCAATTCCAAGTTTGTCATCTTTGCCGACGCCTGCTATTCCGCAGGTCTCATGGAAGGCCACCGCTCTGCTGCCGCACAGCACTTCGTCGAGCAGTTGCGCCGCTCCAAGAACGGCATGGTGCTCTATGCCTCCAGTTCCGGTGACACGAAGTCGAAAGAGGATGTTGCATGGGGCAACGGCGCCTTCACCAAGTCGCTCATCGAAGCCTTCAATGGCGCTGCACGTCAGGATGGCGACGAGGGCCTTTCCACTCGAGCCCTCGACAGTTACCTCTACGACGCTGTGCGAAAGATAACGGAATATAAGCAGACACCAATCTTTATGAACCCGAGTGGCATAGAGCCATTCAATATCTTCACCTATGACACGCAAAAGAATGAGAAATAGCATCGTCGTAGCACTGACATGTGCCTTTCTCCTGATAGCCAGTACCGTCAGTGCACAGTCGTACACCGTATATTCCGTAGTAGGCTCTGTGGCATTGCAGACCGAAGACCAGGTGCTGCCGCTTCATCCGCGCAAGATTCTCTCGCGCAGCGAACTGGTGAAAATAGGCGAGGAGAGTGCCGTGACGGTCATCGACGAGAAGAAAGGCATACTCTTTTCCTTCACCACCGAAGGACTTAACACCGTCAGCAAGTTGGTCAGTTTGTCCGCCCCGCGTGCCAAGAAACTCACCAGAAGCCAGGTGAGCAGCATGGTGAAGCAACTCTATGCCGACGAGAGCCAGCAGATGTCTCACCCCGAGAAATACATGTTCTCCAGCATGTCTACGCGTTCCGCCACGGCCGACTCCCTGATGCTCAACCAACTTGACGACCTTCTTGCCGGCGACAAACAGCATGCCGTGGAGACTCGTCTGGTGAATCCCGAAGTGAAACTCGCTACTAATTACGATGTTAAGTTCGACCTCATTGACTGCGAGACGGGTGTGCCCGTCGACGAGCCGATAGCAAAGGGCGCCGGCTGTTATGTACGCGTCAGCAATCCGACGTCGGAAGTGCTTTATGTCAACGTGCTCAACATCGACGGTTCTGGCAACAAGTATCTCATCCTGCCTGTCGACGCTGCTTCGTCATGCGCCCACCTTCTCGTGCCGGCAGAGAGCACCGTGGCGTTCAAGTCGGAGCCTTTCGTCTTTGGCGACGAACCGTCGAGCGAGACATTCCTGCTCATTGCCACGCCAAACCCTGTCGACTTCAGTATATTGATGAATCCCATGCAGGCGTTTGGAGGACGTGGCATGAACACGGGCCTGTACCGGCGCTTCTTCAAGGTACAGTAAACGGTACACAGGCAAATGCAGTTTTCCACTCCCGTAGAGATAGAACGTCCGCCTTTTCAGATAGAGCCTATGGAGCAGATGATGTTCGTAGGCTCTTGTTTTGCGTCGAATATCGGACAGCGCTTCGTCAACGAGAAGTTCCGCGCCACGGTCAACCCGTTTGGCACGATGTATAATCCTGCTTCCGTGCTCCACACCATAGAGCGCGTCAGCGAGCCCTATCGTGTGGTGTTCATCACCCTTGGTACCAACCATGTCTACCGTCTGCGCGAGACGGGCGAGATAGTCGACAACTGCCAGAAGCGCCCTGCCGCCCTCTTCAGTGAGGAGAAACTGACGGTCGGGGAGTGTGCCGACTACCTGCAGCGTGCCGTGCTCCTGCTCGCAGAGCGCAATCCCGAGGTCAATGTCGTCTTCACCGTCAGCCCCATCCGCTACCGCAAATACGGCTACCACGGCAGCCAACTCTCAAAGGCCACCCTGCTTCTGGCCATCGACCAACTTCTCTCCTCCACACACACCAGTCACCAGTTACCAGTCACCTGTCACCTCCACTACTTTCCTGCCTACGAGATTTTCAACGACGAACTTCGCGACTATCGCTACTACGCTTCCGATATGCTCCATCCATCGGAAGCAGCAGTCGACTACCTGTGGGAGAAAATCACCGACAACTTCCTGAGCCCTGCTTCGCGCGACTTCATTGCCGAGTGGGCGCCCATCCGCCAGGCTCTCGCCCATCGCCCGTTGAATGGCGAGTCGGCGGAGTATGCCGCCTTTATGGAAAAAACAATGTTAAAAGTTGCCGAGTTGCAGAAAAAATACCCTAATTTTGTACTATGATATACAGCATAGAAAAGATAGCGACGCTTATAGGCGCCCGTCGCATTGGCAGCACCAGTGCGCAGATAGGATGGCTCCTCACCGACAGCCGCTCGTTGTGTTTCCCGGAAGAGACACTTTTTTTTGCACTTCGCTCGTCGCGCAATGACGGCCATCGATATATTGACGACCTCTATCGGCGCGGAGTGCGCAATTTCGTGGTAGAGAAGAGTTTCCTCTCGCAGCGCGGTTCTTCTTCGTCGGCCTCCTATCCGCTGGCCGATGCCAACTACCTTGTGGTGCCCTCGCCGCTGGAAGCGCTGCAGCGCTTGGCAGAGCGCCATCGCGACGAGTTTGACATCCCCATTGTCGGCATCACCGGTTCAAATGGCAAGACGATGGTCAAGGAGTGGCTCTACCAGTTGCTGTCGCCGCAGATGGTAGTGACACGCTCGCCGAGAAGTTACAATTCGCAGATCGGAGTGCCCCTGTCGGTATGGCTGCTCAGCGAACAGACAGAGATAGGACTGCTGGAGGCCGGCATCAGTCAGCCAGGCGAGATGCAGTCGCTCCATGACATCATCCAGCCTACGATAGGAGTGCTTACATCGCTCGGCGAGGCCCATCAGGAGAACTTCCGCTCCAAGGAAGAGAAGTGCATGGAGAAACTCCAACTCTTCCATGGTGCCAAGGCCATTGTCTACAACAGCGATGACGATATCGTGTCGCGCTGCATCCGCCGCAGCGGTTTCGCAGGCGAGCGCCTCACGTGGAGCCGCGACAACCAGCAGGCCACCCTCTTCGTAGAAAACATAACACAGGGCTCCCCCTCCCCCCTGTCACCTGCCACCAGTCACCTGTCAACTGATATATATTATATATATAAAGGTACGCGCGCGCGATACGAACTTCCCTTCGTCGATGAAGCCAGCATAGAGTGCTCGCTGGCATGTGCCGTGACAGCGCTGCATCTTGGAGTGACACCCGAGGCACTGCAGCAGCGCATGGCTCACCTCGAACCAATCGCTATGCGACTTGAGGTGAAGGAAGGACAGCGCGGATGCACTATTATCAACGACTCCTACAATTCCGATATCAACTCGCTCGACATTGCACTCGACTTTATGAGCCGCCGCGATGCCGAACGGCGTACGGTGATACTTAGCGACATCTTCCAGAGCGGCATGTCGCGCGACGAACTGTATCGCAAGGTTAGTACGCTGTGCTGCCAGCGTGGCGTGCAGCGCTTTATAGGCATCGGGCCGCAACTCACTGCCTCTGCCGCCATGATAGAGGTTGCCGACAAGCAGTTCTTCCCCACTACTACAGCCTTTGTGGAGAGTGGCATAGCGCATCAACTCAGTGGCGAACTGATACTGCTCAAAGGGGCGCGCTCCTTTGAGTTCGACCGCATCAGCGAAATGCTTGAGCAGAAGATGCATGAGACGATACTCGAGGTAAACCTCAACGCACTGGTGGACAATCTCAATCACTTCCGCTCCTACATGCGACCGGAGACAAAACTCGTGTGCATGGTGAAGGCCGACGCCTATGGGACAGGTGCCGTAGAGGTGGCGAAAACGCTGCAGGAGCACCGCGTGGACTATCTTGCAGTGGCTGTGGCAGACGAGGGCGCAGAACTCCGACGCAACGGTATCACGCAGAATATCATGGTGATGAATCCCGAGATGACAGCCTTCAAGACCATCTTCGACAACGAACTGGAGCCGGAGGTCTATTCTTTCCGCTTGCTCGACGCTCTGATACATGCTGCCGAGAAGCAGGGCATAACGGGATGGCCTGTACATATCAAGTTGGACACGGGCATGCATCGCCTTGGCTTCGATCCCGTCAACGACATTGACGAACTGATAGAGCGCCTGCGCCATCAGACGGCAGTCATTCCACGCTCAGTGTTCTCCCATTTTGTAGGCTCCGACAGTGTCGACTTCGACGACTTCTCGCGCCGTCAGTTCCACCTCTTCACCGATGCAAGCAGCAAGTTGCAGGCTGCATTTAAGCATAAGATACTGCGACATATCTGCAACTCGGCAGGCATTGAGCATTTCCCCGAGCGCCATCTCGACATGTGCCGCCTTGGCATTGGTCTCTACGGCGTTGAGCCTTATGACGATGCTACTTCCTCGCCGCTTTCCACCGTCTCCACCCTGAAGACAACGATACTGCAGTTGCGCAATGTCCCGAAGGAGGACACAGTGGGCTACAGCCGTCGCGGAGTGCTGCAGCGCGACTCTGTCATCGCTGCAATACCTATCGGCTATGCCGACGGACTGAACCGCCATCTCGGCCGTGGCGCCGGCTACTGCATTGTCAACGGCAAGAAAGCGCCATACGTAGGCAATATCTGCATGGATGTCGCCATGATAGACGTAACGGGCATCGACTGCAGCGAGGGCGACAGTGTGGAAATATTCGGCAGCCAGTTGCCCGTTGACGTGCTGGCGCGCGAACTTGACACCATTCCGTACGAGATACTCACGGCAGTCAGCGGACGTGTGAAAAAGGTGTATTTCCAAGACTAATTGGACAATAGCACAAAAAATGCACACAAAATAAGCCACATTCATTATTTTTTCTCTATCTTTGCGCCATGAAAAGATAATGCGGCAATGTAATCCTGTTAATGGGATTATTAAGTAGCAGTGTCGGGAAGCATATACTTGAAAATACAGGACAGGCGGTTGGAGCATCATTCGACCACAGAATGAACTATCTTTAATCTACTAAATATAAAAAACAAAATGAGTGCAGTACAAACATCTAAAATGACCAACTATCGTTGGGTTATTTGTGCGATGTTGTTCTTTGCCACCACTGTCAACTACATGGACCGCCAGGTGCTGTCGCTGACGTGGAAGGACTTCATCGCTCCTGAGTTCCACTGGACGGATGCCGACTATGGTACGATTACGTCCATCTTCTCCATTCTCTATGCTGTGTTTTGCCTCTTTGCCGGAAAGTTCATCGACTGGATGGGCACAAAGAAGGGTTATCTGTGGGCCATCTTCGTATGGTCGCTGGGCGCCTGTCTGCATGCTGCCTGTGGCTGGGTGACGATGCAGATTGAGGGCATTGACAGCGTGGCAGCCCTGAAGGCCGTGGAGGCTGGCTCCATGACAGCATTGTCTATCGCCACCGTTTCGGTCTACCTCTTCCTCTTCTGCCGCGCAGTGCTGGCAATGGGTGAGAGCGGCAACTTCCCTGCAGCCATCAAGGTGACGGCAGAGTATTTCCCGAAGAAAGACCGTGCCTTCGCTACATCTATCTTCAATGCAGGTGCCTCTGTCGGCGCCCTGGCTGCTCCTGTCAGTATTCCGCCTTTGGCAGAGATGTTTGGCTGGGAGATGGCATTCATCATCATTGGTGGACTGGGCTTCGTATGGATGTTCCTCTGGGTGTTTATCTACGACAAGCCTGCAAAGCAGAAGCGCGTCAATGCTGCCGAACTTACGTATATCAATCAGGATGCTGAGACCGATGAAGACCCCAAGGACGCTACCGACGAGGGCCCGCAGATGGGTTTCGCCAAGGCTTTCACCTACAAGCAGACATGGTCGTTCATCGTTGGAAAGTTTATGACCGACGGTGTGTGGTGGTTCTACTTGTTCTGGGCACCGGCATACTTCTCCGATCAGTTCGGCTACAAATCGTCGAGCGGCATGGGCCAGTTGCTCATCTTCACGCTCTACTTCATCGTTACCGTGCTCTCCATATTCGGAGGTTATCTGCCAAAACTCTTTGTCGAGAAGAAGGGCATGAATCCTTATGCCGGCCGTATGCTCGCCATGCTGATATTCGCCTTCTTCCCCCTGTTTGCCCTCTTCGCACAGCCGCTCGCTATGTGGGAGAACTCGCCTATCGACCCTGCATGGTGGCCTGCCATCATCATTGGTCTGGCTGGTGCCGGCCATCAGGCATGGAGTGCCAACATCTTCTCTACCGTTGGTGATATGTTCCCGAAGTCTACCATTGCCACCATCACAGGTATTGGTGCCATGGCAGGCGGTCTGGGCTCAATGCTCATCAACAAGTGCTCGGGCAATCTCTTCACCTATGCAGAGGGCTTGGGCAGCGACTTCACCTTCCTCGGCTACGAGGGTAAGCCAGGTGCCTACATGATTGTGTTCTGCTTCTGCGCAGTGGCCTATCTGATTGGCTGGATTGTTATGAAGACTCTTGTTCCAAAGTACAAGCCTGTTGTAATCGACTAATACACAGAAAAGTCATACAGTAAAGAGCGGCGTGTAGCATTTTGCTACACGCCGCTCTCCTTTTGGTATGGCAGGGGCGCATAGCATGCGCCCCCATGCCAATTATATTATTGTCTCAGTTGCAGGGTCGTATTCTGTAGAATCGAATCCTGGTGCAGAGGCTGCGAGCATCTGCTGGTACTTGAGCGCTACAATCTGTGTCTCAGGCTTGATATATTCTTTCATAGTCATTTGATTTTTTTCGTTATTACGTTATTGCGTTATTGCGTTATTACGTTATTACGTTATCTCGTTATCACGTTATATCGTTATCTCGTCATCACAAACTTCTTGCCGTTCTGGATGTTCAGGCCCTTCCTTGGCTCGCTAAGGCGCTGTCCGCTGATGTTGTAGATAGCGCTGTCGCTGTTCATGGCCTCGCGGATGTTGCGTATGCCTGTGCTGATGTCGTCGTCGAAGTTGATGTCCAGTTCACGGGATGCAGGCATAAGGTTGAGGTAGGCCTTGCCGACAGGTATCGTCACTGACGTTGTGAACGGAGCGAACTTAGCCACGCCGTCTCTGTTCACCAGCACATAGCCGCTGCTTACGTTGGTTCCTGTACCTGCTGCAAGATAGTTGGTGCCAACTGCTGTGCTTGTCGTGGCCACGGGGATGACGTAGTTATCGGCATCGCCAATGAGCAGCAGACCTGTTCCGGCAGGAATCTTGCCTGTTGCCTCTGACAGCGTCACTGCCGTAGTATTGGCTGTCGGTGCGATATATGCCTTCATCTCGCCCGTTCCCTCTGCGGTTATGTTGTCCAAGTCAAGTTGATGTGTGCTCGAGAATGTCGCATAGCCTGTAGTGCCGATGGTGGCGGGTTCGGCAGGGGTAAGTGTGAAGTTGTCTACCTTTATCCAGCCTGTTCCGCCTGTGATGCCGGAGGTCTTAAAGCCCACAATCACGTCGCTCTCAGTCTCCACAGTGAAGGCAACGCTCTTAGTTGCTTCATCATTGCCAGCAGCCACAGTGACATCGCTATTGTCGCCAACTTTGGCATAGAGCAGTGCTGAGCCCTGCGTGGCGGTGCTCATAACATCTGCCGAGAGGATGTATGTTCCGGCAGGAACGTCGTAGAGAGTCTGATAGATATTACCCTCGGCAGTGAATGTGGTGCTGTTGCCTGCCCACATCTCGGCAAAATAGTTGCTGTCGGATGTTTGATAGGTAAATATCTGTTTCTTATCGCTTTGTGTATTTGTCGTACCAGTCCATCCGACGTTCCAAGGTTTCATGGCAAAGTCGCCGTTGGCTATCTCGTCAAGGTAGTTGAGTTCCTGGATGTATACAAGGTCGATAATTTTACCGGTAGAATTTGTTCCACTTACGGTGATACTGGCATCGCTACTACCATTTATAACGAATTGATTGTTCGCGTCAGAGAGAGCACCAGTAGTACTGATTGTTACAATAGAATCGCCATCGGCCTTAAAAGTGAATGTGGATCCAGTTCCTCCCCATACGGTTGTAAACATATTGTATTTTCTAGGAGCGAGTGATGTCAGAGTGATTTCACTATCAGTGCGTCCACCCTTACCTTCAGAACAGCGGATGTTTGCATTGTTTGTTGCATCACTTATCATACCTTCAATGTCCTCGCCTTCCTTGAAGTAGACCACGTTGGTGGCCTGTACGGTGGAATATATTATGTCAAGGTCGCTGCCAGTAATGGTGAAGTTGCCGCCATAGTAGTTGCCGGTGCCAAACTGTTCCTTTGCGGTTGAGTATAGTGTTGTGTCATCCAGGTAGAAGCGTGGATAGGTGATGGCTGCCTGGTCGCCGACATATTTTCCATCCGTTGTGATAGTCTTAAGTTTATGCTTGTCGCCGCCTATCTTTGCGTAAATGTCAACCGATGCCACGGCATCTTGCTTGGTAGCATAGGTGACGTTTATTACACCATCGGCAACAACGGTATATGGCAGACTTACGCTCAGTGATGGGTCTACATAGCGGCAGTCAGTTCCAATGATTTCAGCATCGTATGTTATGTCGCTTGCTGTCAGTGTGGAACCTATCGCCTTGCCATTCAATACTGTCTGTGTGGCAATAGGTGTTGAGCCATACAGATAGTTGATGGTTATGTCGGTTGTGGCTACGGTACCAACAGTCACCTCTATAGTCTTCTCTATTTCGAGTCCGTCATTGGTGCCAGTAACCACGATATTTGTTATACCGTTAGCAATGCCATTGATGGTTATAACACCGTCGTTATACGATGCCGTTGCTATGGCTGTGTTGTCAGAAGAAACGTTTATCGTACCGGTGATGCCCATGACACTTACTGTCTCCGCACTGCCGACTGCTACCGACTTGGTGTTTTCTGAGAGGGTGAAGGCTGGTGCTGTGGCTTCTGTTATCTTTATGCTATTCAGGGTTTGGAAAAGAGACCAATTAGGCAATCCGTTGTTTGCAAGTCCTATAGTTACTCCATTATAACTGCCAGCGGCGGCAGTTGTTCCAGTTCCCGTAACAGCAGTACCGCTGTTGAGCGTGGATGTAGAAAGAGAATATTCAACGTCGTTGGTGCTTTGGTTAACTGTCAATTCTATATTCCAAACAGAGTTGCGATGTGTACCTACATTATTGCCCTGTGCAATTATCTCAATAGCATCAGCAGAACCTATCTTCAAAAAAGCACCGCCACTTTGTCCGTATAGTGAGAATACAATGTCGCCAAATGTGAACTGATGGTGAGTCTTGGAATTGTTACCTGTTGCATTACCGCCAGCCCACTCTGCTGTCAATTTTAGAACGGAATTGTTATTGGTTGTAAGTGATTTCGTAAAAGAATAGGACTTTGCTGCTGTAGTTGCATATTCTGTCTGGCCTGTTTTGTTATTATAACCAAAACTGTTAAATTTTAACTTGTTACTTTCAATGGAACTTGTAACATTTGTCACGCTACCGGATGCATCTGATTTAGCAGTTGTTCCGTGGTCACTGTCTACAACCCAATCATTTAAGTCTGATGTAGCCCAGTCGTTCCCTGTTGTACCTTTTTCATACAGTACAGACTGCCCCCATGCACCATTTACCCCAACAAGCAGGAGGGTAAATGCCACGAGGAATGGCTTGAAAAAATAAGTTTTTTTCATTTTTTTGTTTTTAAGTTAGTGATTATAGTAAGAGAATTATCTTTCGTTTGGCGAAGGGACGCATGCCCCCAGCGTTTCGCACGGCCGCTGCTTGCGAAACAACTTATGCAAAGATAGGATAAAAAGGGAAGAGCAGGGCGGTACTGCCTGCGAAATTTAAGATAGATTAACTAAAGAACTTAGTCTACGTACATCAGGGCGCTCATCACCATGTCGCTGACGAAGAGACCCTGGTGCGTGAGCCGCAGATGGTGGTCGGCGGTGAGACGCAGGAGTCCGCTGCTGATGAAACGGGCTGCCTCTCGGCTGCAATAGGAGCGAAAGGGCTCGTCGAGAAGTGGAAGGGACAGGCCGTCGCTGGTGCGCAGAGCCACGGCAACGGTGTCGTTGTAGCGAGTGGCAGCGTCAAGAACCTCGCGCCCTGAAGGGAGACGGTCGCTGCTGATAGCGGCGATATACTCTGCAATATCGCTGACGTTCCAACTGCGACTGGCGATGTCGTAGGAATGGGCAGCAGCGCCGAGTCCGAGGTAGGCTACCTGCCGCCAGTAGTTGCTGTTGTGGAGAGAGCGGCGAGTGGGTCGTGCGAAGTTGCTCAGTTCGTAGTGCTCGTAGCCAGAGGAACTAAGTCGGTCGGCGAGATGGTAGTACATCTGGCGCTCTAACTCCTCGTCGACGGAAGAGAGTCCCTCGCGCGCGCGTATATTATAAAGAGGTGTACCTTCTTCGTATGTCAGGCAATAGGCGGAGATATGCTCTACGTCGAGAAGCAGCGCACTGCTGATGTCGGCGTCCCACTGCTGGAGAGTCTGCTGTGGAAAGCCGAACATAAGGTCGATGCTGATGTTGCGAAAACCAGCCTCGCGCAGTGTGCTGACGGCATGGCGTGCCTGCGAGGCGCTATGGCGACGACGCAGAAAGCGAAGGCGCTCGTCGTCGAAGGTCTGTATGCCAAGGCTGACACGGTTGACTCCGAGGCTAAGCAGATGGGCCGCAAGTTGCGGCGTGACATCGTCGGGATTGCACTCTATTGTCACCTCGCGAGCAGCGGCAGTGGGAAGAGACGAGAAGAGCAGCGACAATTCGGACGTAGAGAGTTGCGACGGTGTGCCGCCTCCTACGTATATCGTCTCTATAGGCTCCGAAAGTTCGTGGCGGCGCAGTTGCCACTCATGGCAGACGGCCTCTACATACGCCCTCTTCTGTTGCTGCTGAGTGCTGGAGTAGAAAGCACAGTAGATGCAGCGTGACTGACAGAAGGGAATGTGTATGTAGAGGCCGGCCATTTAACAACATCCGCTGGTTTTGCCCTACAATTAGTAGCCGAAGACTTCCTCGAGCGAGAGCCGCTTTACTGGAGCGATGCGCTCAAGAGCAGGCATGTCGAGTTCGTGCTCGTCGCCAAGCAGAATGTAGCGATATGTCTTGTGGGCCATGTGGCTCTGCTCGAAACTGTAGATGTCGTCGAGCGTGACAGACGGCAGTTGCTGCCATATGGTCTTTGCCAGCGGTTCGCTGATGCCGAGACGCCGGGCTATAAGCCAGGCATTGATAACGCCGAACTTCGTGGTGCGCTCGCTGGCGAGTTTCTTCATCACGGCCTCCTTGGCAATGGCGAATGATGCTTCTGAGCGCGGCATATCGTCAAGTATGGCGTGGAACTGGCGTATGCAGTCCATCATCTTGTCGTTCTGCGATATGATATGCGTGAAGTAGTATTCGCACTGATTGCTCTTCGAGGGGAGGAAATAAGATGCCCAGGCGTTGTAGGCCAAGCCGCGCGTCTCGCGCAGTTCCTGGAATACGATACCGTTCATGCTGCCGCCGTAGTACTCGTTGAACACAGTCTGAACAGCAGCCTCGTCGATGCATAGAGGAAGCAGTTCGTTGTGGTACATGCGCAGGTAGATATTCTTGGCATCGTATGGAGCAAGCAGTATCTCGTTCATCGGAGTGGGCTGCTCGGCGAATGGCGTGCCATGGGGCACGTCGGTGAGACGGGCAGCAGTGGCATGCTCCTTGTCGACAACGGCAACGAGTTCCTTTTCCGACAGCGGACCGTAGTAGAGCACGCTGTGCTTCATGTCGGAAAGGCCGGCAAGCAGGCCAAGCAACTGCGACGGGTCGGCAGAGCGCAACTGGCTGGCTGTCATGTCGTCGTGACGGATGTTGTGTGGGCCGTAGACGCCATAGTGGTAGAGATAGTCGAAACACTGGCGCTGGTCGGACTTGCGGTCGTTGCGCGTTTTCAGTACAAGGTCGACATACTGGCTGTAACTCTCGCTGTCGGCCTTGGCATGGTGCAACACATCCTCGAGAAGGCGAAGGGCTTCGCGCATGTTCTCGTTGAGGCCGCTGAGCACGATGTTGATGGCGTCGCTGCCAACGCTGACGCTATACTGGCAGGCAAGACGGTAGAAGGCCTGCTTAACCTCGGCAGCAGTCATGCTGCCGGTGCCGACATAGTCAAGATAGTCGGCGGCGACATCGTAGCGATTGTCGTCCTGGTGGCCGAATTCGTAGCGGAAAGCGAGGGTGAAGAGGTCGTTGCTGTCGTTGTGCTTATAGATGAGCGGCAGTTTGCCCTTCTTGGTATTGCTTACAGTGAGGTCGCGGCTAAAGTCAACGAAGACGGGCTCGATAGGCTCCACCTCTGACTGCTGGATGTCGCGCACAAACTGGCTGACATTGTCGCGGTTGGTAGGGATGGGCGTAATGACAGGCTTGTCAATCTTCTTCTGAAGGGTGTCGGTGCCCTGAAGTTTGTATACAGCGGCATAGCCGTCGGTGAAGAAGTTGTTGGCGAAGTCTACAATCTGCTGGCGTGTCATCTTCGACATGCGGCTGAGTTTGTCGACATGCTGCTGCCATGTCTCGCCATTGATGAAGGCCGCCATGTGCTCGCGTACGCGCCACTGATTGTTGTCGAGCGACTGCTGATAGCGCAGTTTCATGTTGTTGATGACGGAAGTGAGCAGATCGTCGTCGAAATTGCCGTGCTTAAGAGAGTCAACCTCCTGCAGAATGAGTTGGCGCACTTCGTCGAGAGTCTGTCCGGGCTTCGGCATTCCTACAATGATGAACTCAGAATAGTCTTGCTGTGCATAGGCATAGGCCTGGGCTGCCTGGACTTTCATGTCCTGCGTGAGGCGAAGGTCAAGGAGGCCGGCGCGGCCGTTGGAGAGCATGCTCTCAATGACATCGAGCGTGTCGCACTGCAGAGATGACGCTTTCTTGCCAAGCCAGGCCAGCCATACTTGCTCTGCCTGCTGCCCAATAACGGTTGTGTCGGCAGGAGATGTGAGGCGTGGCTGTTCGGGAAAGACGGGCTGGCTGACATCTGCGCCAGGAGTCCACTGGCCGAAATAGCGGTCGATGATGGCAATGGTCTTGTCGTAATCGAGATCGCCGGCCATGCAGATGGCAACATTGTTGGGAACATACCAGTGGCGGAAATAGTTCTTGATATTGGTAATGGAGGGATTCTTTAGATGCTCCTGCGTGCCGATGGTGGTCTGAGTGCCGTAAGGATGAGTGGGCGTGAGTTTCTTGCCAATGGCCTGCCATATCTTATCGCCGTCGTCGGAGAGATAGAGATTGTATTCCTCGTAGACTGCCTCAAGTTCGGTATGGAAACCGCGTATCACCATGTTCTGGAAACGGTCGCTCTGGATGCGAGCCCAGTTTTCTATCTCGTTGGCAGGGATATCCTCGGTATAGCAGGTTTCGTCGTTGGAGGTGAAGGCATTCGTGCCCTGAGCACCAATGGCTGCCATGAGTTTGTCGTACTCGTTGGGGATGAAATACTGCGCAGCCAGTTGGCTCACGGAGTCGATCTCATGGTAGGCTTGACGGCGCTCGGCAGGATCGGTGAGCAGGCGATAGCGCTCATAGCGCTGTTCGATGTCGTCGAGCAGCGGCTGTTCGGCAGCGGCATTGGTTGTGCCTGTCGCGCGCGTACCTTTAAACATAAGGTGCTCCAGGTAGTGGGCAAGACCGGTGGTCTCTGCCGGGTCGTTCTTTGAGCCGGTGCGTACGACGATGTACGTCTGAAGACGCGGTTTCTCCTTGTTGACGGAAAGATAGACGCGCAGACCATTCTGCAATGTGTAGATGCGTGTGCCTGTGAGATCGCCACTGGCGGTCTCGTAGTTGTAGGCAGTGGTCTGCCCTCCCACTGTCAGAGAGAGCAGTGAGAGGGCAGCGATTAGAAGTTTTTTCATCTTTTACGTTAGTGTTTTCTTACTTCGCAGCAGTTTTCTTGGCTGGTGCCTTCTTGGCTGGTGCCTTCTTGGCCGGCGCCTTCTTTGCAGCAGGCTTCTTTGTGGCCGGCGCTTCGGCAACCTCAGCACCTTCATACTTGGCGAGACGTGCTTTCAGACGGGTGATCTCCTCGTCCTTAAACTCTATCTCGTCGCCTTGGTTGCGGATTGTGGTAAGCAGCGCGTTCAGTTCGTCGTTCTCTATCTCGAGAGGATAGAGAGCGTTGACGCGATTGATGAAGTCGCCAAGAATGTTCATGTAGTTGGTGAAGGCATCGAACGGACCGCTGTAGATGCCACGGTCAAGTCCTACGTTGGATGGCTTGGTGGTCATAAAGCGGAAGTTGTTGGAGGCCTGCAGATAGTCCCAGTCCTGATTGATGCGTGGGTCGTCGGCAATGCGCAGACGGTCGGCAACGCTGTACAGTTTCTGGAAAGCCTCGCGCTGCATGGCATTGCCAAGCCAGCACGACACGTCGCGCTCCTCGTCAACCCAACTGAGGGTATCGGGGACATCGAGATTGCCAACGCTCTTGGTCTTCATGCATATCTCAGTAGGCGTAGCCCACTGGATGCCTTTCTCCTTGGCGCAGACTGGAAGTGCCTTGAGGAACTCAAGAATGTTTGACGACAGCGGCTGGGCAATGCCGAGAGCAGAGAGTTCCATGAAGATATTGATAATCTGGCTCTCCTCAGGATGAGAGGCTATCTCATTGATGTAATTATCGGCAAAGAGAGGATAGCCTTCCCAGTCAGGATTGTTGAAACGCAGAGAAATATCGTCGGACAACTTGACGTCGCGAAGCAGGAGTTTCAGGTTGGGAGCAATGTTGCAGTTGTAGACATAGTGGGGCGACTTCCATCCAAGAACGTGCTTTGCACCTTCCGTGAGCATGCCCTTGAAGCCCATGGCTGCTACCTGGCCGCCGATGTCGTCGCTATAGATGAGCGACGAATTGCGGAACACTGTCGGCTTGCGGCCAAAGAGTTCCTCTATCTTCTGGCACTGCTTCTTCACGTCGAGAGCAAATGTCTCTTCGTTGGCAAGTGACGACAGACCATGCGAATATGGCTCGGCAAGGAACTCCACGCAACCTGTCTGGTTGAGTTCCTGTAACTTCTCAAGCACCTGCGGTGCGTGCATTTCCAACTGCTCAATGCCTACACCTGAGAGGGAGAACGCTACCTTGAAGTATTTGCCGTGCTGGGCAATCATCTCGCCGATGGCACTAAGCGCCGGCATGTAGGAACGCTCGGCAATGTCGCTGATGCTGCGCTCGTTCTCATAGTCATCGTAGTAGTAATGGTCGGTGCCTATGTCGAAGAAACGATAGCGCTTCAGATGTATAATCTGATGTATCTCGAAATATAAACAAATTGTTTTCATAGTGTTTTTTTCGTTATTTCGTTATTACGTTTTTTCTTTGTCGCGATGTACTAAGCCTCCCAGCCAAGAGTGCGCTTGTAGAGTGTGGCAATCCATGCGCCAACCTTCTCCCATGTTATCTGGTCTACCTCACGCTTGCCCTCTTCCTTGAGATACTGGAAGAGCGAGTCGTTGGCGCAGATGGAGTAGATGGCATCGGCGAGGGCGTGGATGTCCCAGTAGTCTACCTTGATGCAGTTGTTAAGAATCTCTGCACAACCGGACTGCTTGGAAATGATACTTGGCGTGCCGCATTGCATGGCCTCCAGTGGCGAAATGCCGAAAGGCTCGGAGACGGAAGGCATGACGTAGACATCGCTGTCCTTCAGGCACTCGTACACCTGCTTGCCGCGCATGAAGCCGGGGAAATGGAAACGGTCGGCAATGCCGCGCTCTGCAGCAAGATGGATCATGGCATCCATCATGTCGCCGGAGCCAGCCATGCAGAAACGCACGTTGTGAGTGCGGCGGATGACCATGTTGGCAGCCTCGACGAAGTACTCGGGGCCCTTTTGCATGGTGATGCGGCCAAGGAACGTCACAACCTTGTCCTTGCCAGTGTGGTCAGGACGAGGAATGTCCTGATACTCTTGCGGCAGAGGATATACGGCGTTGTGAACGGTGTATACCTTGCGCGGATCTTGATGGTACTGGTTGATTACCGTCTGGCGAGTCAGTTCAGAGACGCACATAATGCAGTCGGCATAGTCCATGCCGTTCTTCTCGATAGAATAAACCGTCGGATTGACCTTACCGCGAGAACGGTCGAAGTCGGTAGCGTGAACGTGGATGCACAGAGGCCTGCCTGAAACCTGCTTGGCGTGAATGCCGGCAGGGTAGGTGAGCCAGTCGTGGGCATGGATGATGTCGTAGTCGAGGGTGCGGGCAACAACACCGGCAATAATAGAGTAGTTGTTGATTTCCTCGTGGAGATTGCCAGGATATCCTCCGGCAAATTCCATGGCACCAAGGTCATTGACGTGCATATAGTTGAAGTCGGCATAAAGATGGTCGCGCAGACGGAAATAAAGTTCCGGATCCATGATATTGCCAACGCGGTCGCGGACATAGTCGGCCGACACGTCGCGCCAGGCAATAGGCACGGCATTCATCGCTACAATCTTACATGCCGAACGGTCTTCGTCGCCAAAGGGCTTGGGAAGACAGAGGGTAATATCCATGTCGCCCTGAGCGAAGAGACCCTGTGAAATACCGTAGTTGGCAGTTGCCAAACCACCAAACACATGAGGAGGATACTCCCATCCAAACATAAGTACTTTCATATCTTGTCTCCTCCCTTATTTTTGATAAGTGTATTTTTCTATCAGTTTCAGTGTGCGCAGAATTTCGGCGACATTCATGGCAAAAGCCATGGCACCACGGCCATGGAATGGCGGGTTGCCGTCGAACAGTTCGCTGATAGTGCCAAGGGCATGATAGTTCATCTCGTCTTCGTAGCCCACCATCTGGCGCTCAATGAACGACAGGCGCGTGCGCTTGTAGAGTTTCAGACAAGCCTCCATGTAGAAGCCGCCGAGCCATGGCCATGCCGTGCCCTGATGGTAGGCATAGTCGCGCTGGGTCTGCGGACCGACATACATTGGATTGTAGCCGCCGCTCTTTGGCGACAGCGAGCGAAGTCCCTTTGGCGTGAGCAGTTCGCGTGTGCATACGTCGACGACGCTCTTCTTCTGACTCTGATTGAGTGGAGAGTAGTCGAAGGCCACGGCAAAAATCATATTGGGGCGTACGCTCCAGTCCATGATGTTGCCGTCGACATAGTCGAGCAGATAGCCGTATTCGTTGAGGAATGTGTCGACAAATGCTGTCTGGCATTTCTCTGCTTGCTTCTCCAGTTTGGCGGCAAATTTTGCATCGCCAAATTCTGTCTCGAGGGCAGCGCAGAAGCGCAGCGCATTGTACCATAGTGCGTTGAACTCAACGATGTAGCCTGAACGGGGTACAACGGGACGGCCGTTGGCTGTTGAGTTCATCCATGTGATGGCACGGTCGCGGCCATTGGCGTAGAGTAGACCGTTGTCGTCAAGGCGCATATTGTCATTGCTGCCGGCATGGATGTATTTCACGATGTCGCAAAGCAACTTGCCGTACTTCTTATGTGCCTGCTCCTTGCCGACTACCTTGGCATATTGCTGTATGGCCCATACGGCCCACAGCGGTACATCGGGATGCTCTATCTCGTAAATCTTTACAGACAGGGGCTTGCCCTCCATGTATTCGCGAAGTCCCTTCTCAGCAGTCTGCATGACAAGTTCGAAGTAGTCTTGCTCGTCAATGGCAAGCGTCAAGCCTGGCAGAGCGATAAATGTATCGCGGGCGCGAGCCTTAAACCAGGGATAGCCTGCCAGAAGATAGCGGTCGTCGTTGGGCTGACGATTGTGGAACTGGTGGGCAGCAGCAACAAGGCAGTGATAGAAATTGTCGCGCGGCTGGCGTACGTCTATCTCCTTTTGGAAGAGTGACTTCAGTGTGTTGCTGCGGATGGACTTCGTGGAGGCGGCAAAGATGATGCTCTCGCCTTTCTTAATGCTCATCTCAAAGTAACCGGGCACGTAAAGGTCCTCGTTGGAGGCGTAGCCGCGCTCCTGCTCCTTGGGATATTCAACACCACGGTACCAGTCGGGCTGGAAGTGGAACTCGTTCTTCTTGTTGAACTGCATGTAAAGGTCGGGATAACCGGCATACATGCATGTCTTTATGCCGTTGTCCACCTCATGGTATTCGCGAGAGGCCGTAGAGTTCTCGTGGGTAAACTGGCGCACGGAACGGAAAGCCAGGAACGGGCGGAAACGAAGGGTAGTGGCGGAATGGGCATCTTCCAAAGTGTAACGGATGAGGATGCGGTCCTCGTAACACTGGAAGATGGTCTCCCTTTTTAACACAACGCCACCAACGCGATAGACGGTGGTGGGCACTACGTCACAAGAAAACTCACGTATGTACTTGTGACCTTTAGGACTGTAATTGTTGCCTTGATACTTGTGGAGTCCAAGGTTGAATTCTGCGCCATGCTGGATTACCGTACAGTCGAGTGATGATAGAAGAACGTGGTTATCATCATCAAGTTCTGGTACGGGAACGACGAGCAGTCCGTGATACTTACGGGTGTTACAGTCTACAAGTGTAGAACTGCTGTAAGCACCGGAACGGTTCGTACGAAGCAATTCACGACGCAGTGACTCCTCAAGATTGGTCATCACAGCCTTTTCTAATCGTAAATAACTCATAGGTTCCTATTTAGGTTTTTAGTTTTGTGTAATGATAGTCGAAAAAGGATTTCCAAAAGTACGTAATTTGGCAATTAAAACAAAAAAAAATGTGCTTTTTTTCGTGAAAAAGATTTTTTTTCTCCTCCGTAGAATATTATTGACTTCAATAATGTTGGTGGATAGGCTTTTTTTGTTACTTTTGCAGCCGCTTTTGGGGATGATACTGGTCATCCATTTGCTATATATGACAACAACGGAAACAGAATTTGATAATTATCAAATAGCCCAGTCTGTCACAGAACTATGGACTCCTCTCACGGAAGACCAGCGGCGCTTGCTTGCTGAGAGTATCACCGTGTGCCGATATCAGAAAAACGATATAATCTATCAAGAGGGCGATACGCCGGAATGTCTGTTCTGCCTGATAGAGGGAAAGGTGAAAATATACAAAGAGGGAATAGGCGGACGCCAGCAGATTGTGAGGATGGCAAAGCCACATGGCTTCTTCGGGTATCGTGCAGGATTTGTGGACGACCAGTATAGCACGTCGGCATCGGCATTTGAGTCAAGCACGCTCTGTCATATCCCGCTGCCTGTGCTGAAATCAATCATCTCAGAGAACAGTGACGTTGCAATATATTTCATAAAGTTGCTTGCCAGTCTGCTGGGGAGTGCCGACGAACAGACGGTGAGCCTCACGCAGAAGCATATTCGCGGGCGACTGGCTGACGCGCTGTTACGCTTACGCGATAAATATGGTGTTGCAGGCGACGGCCATACGCTTGACATTAGCCTGAGCCGAGAAGACCTGGCCAATCTGTCGAACATGACGACAAGTAACGCAATACGTACGCTGTCGGCATTTGCCTCGGAAGGCCTTATCGCTCTTGACGGTCGCAATATCTCTCTGCTCAACGAGGAGAGACTGCAACACATTTCTGAAATGGGTTAGGACGGGATTAGAAACTGTATTACCTCTTGTTCTATGGTAATACGATACTGCCCGACAGGCTTTTCTATCAGACGGCCGTCAACACCGACAAGTGCATGGGGCGCATCTTCTATAAGCACTTCGCGTGTGCGGTAGGGGTGGACGCTACGGTGATTGAGAAAACGCCCTGTCAGCAACAGCCAAAGGCCGGCAAAAATCTGAACGACTTCCGTGTGATAGACTACAGAGACATCAAGCAGTCCGTTGTAAGGTGTGGCATGACGCGTCTGGCCGTAGCCGGGACCATTGCCAATGCATAGAGTCATAATGCGGCGCTGAAGGGTTTCGCTGTTGATGCGAAGCAGCATCTTATAGTCTATGCGATGGAAAATCATCATGAAAATCGAGGCAACAAATGACAGCGTGCGTGAACCAAAAAGAGAGCGTGCCTGACGGCGAAGGTTCATAATGTCGGCAATAAGGCCGATATTGACACAGTTGAGGAAGTAGCGATGGCAGTCCTCTCCGCGTTTGTTGACATAGCGGATGCACCCGATATCAATGCGGCGCATGCGGTGGTGTATCAACCAGTCGATGGCCTGCTCAATGTTGCTCTCGTGGAAGCCCCAATAGCGTGCAAAGTCATTGAGCACACCGTTGGGAATGACTCCCAAGGCAATCTCCTCGCGTACGTGACGTTCCTCGCGCATCAGACAGTTGACGGCATCGTTGAGGGCAGAGTCGCCACCAACGATGACAATGGTCTTGTAGCCGTTGTGGATAAGCATGGCAAAAAGACGTTCTACGGAGTCGGCATTCTCGCTCTGTATCCAGTCGTACTCCACTCCCTTGTCGTTGAGAGACTGTTGTATCTTCTCGCGCAACTTGGCCTTGCCTTTCTTGGGGCAGTAGAGAATGGCCCAACGGCCGTCTTGTTCGGAGTTCATAGCTTGATGTCTGTGTTTGTTCGTTGTGTTTTCTGTTGTTGTCAAGTCTGCTGTACTCATCATGTTCGTGTGTTAAGCAGGTCGAGTATCTGCTGCACTTTTTCTTCCATGGGAAGCATGGCGTCTATCCAGTGGATATGGAAACCACGGCGCTCCATGCCGCGAAACCATGTCATCTGACGTTTAGCAAACTGATGGATGGCAATTTCAAGACGCTTGAACATTTCGTTGTAGGTCGTCTGACCTGTGACGTACTCCGTGACAAATTTGTACTCCAGTCCGTAGTAGATAAGGTCTTCGGAAGGAATTCCCTCATCAAGTAATGAGCGTACTTCGTCAATCATTCCGTCTTCAAGGCGTGACTGCAACCGTCGGCTAATCTTGGTGCGACGGTCTTCGCGGCCAATGTCGACTCCAATTATAATGCTGTCTACGGCAGGCATTTGGCGCAGGTCTACGGGATGCTCAAGATTGTAGGTCTCTATCTCTATGGCGCGTATGGCGCGCTGGCATGAGTCGACATCGGTAGTGTTGTGCATTGTAGAACCGCTGCGTTCCTTAAGTTCCTTAAGCATCTGTGTGAGTTCGGCGAGCGAGCGGCCTTCAAGACTTGATCGCAACGCTGCATTCTGTGGCACAGGCGACAGATGGTAGCCTTTCAGCACTGCCTCGATGTACAGCCCAGTGCCGCCGCAGAGTATTGGCTGCCTGCAGCGTGACAGGATGTCGTTGAGTGCTTCGTGAAAGTCGTGCTGATACTGAAAGAGGTTATATTTTGTACCAGGTTCGCAGATGTCTATAAGATGATAAGGCACGCCTGCATAGTCAGCAAGGTCTTTTCCTGTCCCGATATCCATACGTCGGTAAACCTGGCGCGAGTCGGCGGAAATGATATCGCCGTTTATGCGTCGGGCTAATGCTGCCGCCAGTGGCGTCTTGCCACTGGCGGTAGGTCCAAGTATGGTTATCAGTCGTGCCACAATGCGATTTTATTTCTTCACAACTTTCTTTCCATTGTGTATATATAGTCCCTTTGGCAGTTGCTGCATATCGTTGCCGACGAGTTGGCCGCCAAGAGTATATATTCCTCCTGTCTTCCGGGTGGTGGCGCGAAGCGGAGTGATGGCTGTGGCGTCGCTCTTTACAATCACTTCGTCAAGGAAGAAGCGGCCGGTCTGCTGGGTGAACGTAATCTTCACGTCACCTTCGGCGGAAATGTTGGCAGTATATGTGTTCCAACTGCCTTTGTCCATTGTTATTGAAGCAGGAGATATCGTTCCGTTGCTTACGGACAGATCAAGTGTTGTGCCGTCCTTGCTGGCATTCCATGCACCTGCCATGAACGACAGAGTGACGTCGCCGCTTACTGCTATGGCAGGCGTTGTGGCCTGACCTGCTATGTTGCCTGTGCCGAATTTAGCACACATATAGGCAGCATAGGCTTTTTGTGCCTCCCATCCGTCGTTGTCGTAGGCGATGCTGGAACTTGCTATGTTGCCACTCCAACTGCCGTCGTTGCCGCCTGTTCCTGCACAGTCATTGAATGACTCATAGAAAAGGGCTCCGTCGGGAGTGGGCGTTTCGGGCTCTGTGGTTGATGTGTTGCCATCGGCGGTAAAGACAAACGACACCGTACCATCACTGTTCTTTGTGATTTCGGTAATGGCGCCTTGCATGGTCTTCTTGCCCTGACTATTGGCATTGTAGAGCGTGGCTGCTGGCCGCGATGTCGCAGTGAGGCTGTTGTTGCCACCATAGGGATAGAGGTCGCCGGAGAGAGTTTGTTTACTATAGGCGCCAGAATAGGAACTCCAGTAGTTTGAGTCGTCGTCGTTATCGGCATGGAAAATCGTCATACGCTGATGGTCGTTGGTCTTGGCGTAGCCATATGTGCGCACGTCACTGCTTGTAACTTTCGTGTTGGGCGTATTCTGTTCCCATATAGTCTTGTCGAAGTCTACATGGGTAATCATCAGACCTGCGGCAGGCAGTCCTGCATCCCAGCCCGTCTGCTGGCGGTTCTCTATCATGTAGAACTCGTCGGTGTGGCCGTCGTTGTAAAGAATATAACTTGCGCCGCCCTCACTGATGGCTGTCAGGTTTTCTACGGTGACGTCTTCTGCACCAAGAACTATAGGCTCCTGCCATCCTGCCATCATCTTCTCATATCCACTGTAGCCGGCTGGAACGAAACCGTTGCCGTTGTAACTTCCCTGGTCCATGAGGTCGAACTCGTTCAAGCCGAACCAGCCGTTGTAGGCAACGTCGTAGAAATCGGGGAAACCCATGCAGTGAGAGAATTCATGGCAGAAAACTCCGATGCCTTCAATCTTTCCCAACATGGTAATCTCGTTGCTGCATGCATAGGTGTCTATCTTTACATTGTCAAGCGTCAGTGTCTTGCCGTCGCTGCTCAACTCCCACATGTGTGGCCATATGGCATCATCGTCGTAACTGTCGGCTTCGCCCGTGCCGGCGTAGAGCACAAACACTTGGTCTGCTTCTCCGTCACCGTCCCAGTCGTAATCTTTGAAATTCACCTGACTATCCACGGCCTTGCATGCTTCAATTATCATGTCGGTTGGATTGGCATCGTTGCCGTCGCTGTCGTTGCCGCCATAATAGGTGCGGTTTTGCGACAAGGTGATGGGACCTACCACATCAAAGTCAAGTTCGAAAATACCGCGGCTCTGAGCCTTGAAATAGTCGCCGACACTGCCCTTGAAACCCTCGCTGCTGGTGTAGCCAGCCTCGTTGAGAATTTTCTTGTACTTAGCAAGATTGTTGGCAGTCTTGAATGTTACGTCCTTGAAGTTTGCCAGTATCACAAGTCCTTTCTTTGTACCGGTATATGAGGTCTTGTCGCCGATGTTCACGCGGCGCAAGGCTCGTCTGCTGCTGGATTTTACAGCGCGTCTCTTCATGGTGCGGGCTGCAATCTGCTCGCTATTGACGGCGCTGAAGTGATTGCCATTGGCCACCAACTGCTGACCGTCAGCAGTCATCCAGTAGTGGACGTGTTCGTCGCCCATAAGTTGTGCGCGCACTTCTGTGCCGTCGGCAAGCGTCAGAGTGCGCCAGAGACCGCGTTTGGCAGGTACGGAAAATGCTGCTACTGCCACAAAAAGCAGCAACAGCAATATCATGTTTTTCTTCATTTCGTACAATTACATGGTTTAAGTTGCTTGAAGAAGTCGTTGCCCTTGTCGTCAACGAGGATAAATGCAGGGAAGTCTTCTACTTCAATCTTCCAAATGGCTTCCATGCCAAGTTCTGGATATTCTACACATTCGATGCTCTTAATGCTTGATTGGGAAAGCACTGCAGCAACACCGCCAATAGTGCCGAGGTAGAAACCGCCATGCTTCTTGCAGGCTTCGGTAACAACATCGCTGCGGTTGCCCTTTGCTATCATCACAAGAGAAGCACCGTTGTCTTGGAATTCGTCAACGTAGGGATCCATTCTGTTGGCCGTCGTTGGTCCCATTGAGCCACAGGGATATCCTTCTGGTGTTTTGGCGGGGCCAGCATAGAGCACGGGATATTTCTTGAGGTATTCGGGCATTCCTTCACCAGCATCCAGACGAGCCTTAAGTTTTGCATGTGCAATGTCGCGTGCAACAATGATAGTTCCCTTAAGGTTGACGCGCGTGGAAACAGGGTATTTTGTCAGTTCCTGACGTACGGCGTCAATACCTTTGTTAAGGTCAATCTCCACGCCATTTGTTCCCTCGCCTGGACTGCGTAACTCTTCGGGTATCAGTTCTGTTGGATTGCTGTCCATCTTCTCAAGCCAAATGCCCTGAGCGTTTATCTTTGCCTTGATATTGCGGTCGGCAGAGCAACTGACTCCCATGCCAATCGGACAAGATGCACCATGACGTGGCAGACGTATAACGCGGATGTCGTGAGCAAGATGTTTGCCGCCAAACTGTGCTCCGAGTCCGATCTTATGTGCTTCGTGCAGCAGTTTCTGCTCTAAGTCGATGTCGCGGAAAGCGCGTCCTGTCTCGTCACCTGTGGTGGGAAGAGAGTCGTAGTATTTGATGGAGGCAAGTTTCACGGTGAGAAGATTTTTCTCAGCAGAAGTTCCTCCGATTACGAATGCTATGTGATATGGCGGACATGCTGCTGTGCCCAGAGTTTTCATTTTCTCTACCAGGAAAGGCAGAAGAGTTCCCTCGTTCTGTATTGTTGCCTTTGTCATTGGGTAGAAATATGTCTTGTTGGCTGAGCCACCGCCCTTGGCAACCATCACAAAGCGGTACTCTGCGCCTTCTGTGGCCTCAATGTCTATCTGTGCCGGCAGATTGCAACGCGTATTTACTTCATCGTACATGTTGAGAGGCGCATTCTGCGAATAGCGCAGGTTGTCTTGTGTGAACGTGTTGTAAACACCAAGTGACAGTGCTTCCTCGTCTTCAAATCCTGTCCAAACCTGCTGGCCCTTTTCTCCATGTATGATAGCCGTGCCCGTGTCCTGACAGAAAGGCAGTATGCCTTTTGCTGCGGTCTCGGCATTGCGCAGGAATTGCAGTGCAACATATTTGTCGTTCTCCGATGCTTCAGGATCGGTGAGTATCTTTGCGACTTGTTCGTTGTGCTCACGGCGCAGCATAAACTCTACGTCGTGGAAAGCCTGCTGAGCGAGCAGGGTGAGGGCTTCACGGCTCACCTTAACTATTTGCTTCCCTTCAAATTCGCCTGTACTGATACCGTCGCGTGACAACAGACGGTATTCTGTCTTGTCCTCTCCCAACTGAAACATTGGGGCGTACTTAAAATCTGGTGCTTTAGCCATAATGAGTGAATTGTTATAGTTTAGATTTGCGCACAAAGGTACGAATATTTTTCTACACGTTCCTAATAATTATATTTATTTAAAGGTATATGAATGTTGAAAAAATATTTACCTTTGCAACCGACAAAGCCTCTTTCTTATGCTACAAATCCGTTGCAAGAACAACAATATCACTAAGAGTTTTGCCGAGGGAACATCGCTGCTTGATGTCTACCAGGCGTTTGCCGACGAACTGAAAATGCCCTATCCTGTGGTGTCGGCAAAAGTAAATAATACAGCACAGGGCCTTAAGTTCCGCCTCTACCAAAACCGTGATGTGGAATTTCTTGATGCCCGTGAAGGCAGTGGACACAGGGCTTATGTGCGCTCGCTGTGTTTCGTGCTGTACAAGGCAACACAGGATTTGTTTCCAAATTCAAAACTATTTATCGAACACACTATTTCGCGCGGTTTCTATTGCAATTTCAAGAAACGGCGTGACGGCGAACGTTCCTTGTTGACTGAAGATGATATTGCAAATATTCGTCAGCGCATGCAGGAAATCATTTCTCTCGACATGCCCTTCCGTCGCAGCGAGGCCACAACGGAAGAAGCAGTGCGCGTATTTGCAGAACGGGGTTTTACTGACAAGGTGAAACTTCTGGAAACGAGTGGACAGATTTACAGCGACTATTATATGCTCGGCGATACCGTTGATTACTATTACGGTCCGCTTGTTCCGTCGGCAGGATATCTTACAGTGTGGGGGCTGGAGGCTTACCACGATGGCATGTTATTGCGTGTTCCCGACTGGAATAATCCCACGGTCTTGGCAGAAAAGGTAGACATGCCAAAAACCTACGAGATGTTTGCGGAGAAAACCCGCTGGGACATCATCATGCGGCTTTCCAATGCCGGCGATGTAAACAAGGCAATTCTAAAAGGGCACGCATCGCAGTTGATACAGGTGAGCGAGGCTCTTCAGGAAAAGAAAATCGTGCAGATAGCCGAAGAGATAGGTCGCCGCGTAAACAGTGGTGCGCTGAAAGTTGTGCTTATCACTGGTCCGTCAAGTTCTGGTAAGACAACGTTCTGCAAACGCTTGTCCATCCAGTTGCTCGCATGTGGATTGCGTCCGCTCTCTTTTTCTACCGACGACTATTTTGTAAATCGCGTAGATACACCGCGCCTGACCAATGGCGACTATGACTTCGACAATATTGAGACCGTGGAATATGCACTGATGGAGGAGCATTTGTTACGGCTGATGAAGGGCGAACGAGTCGAAATCCCTGAGTATAACTTTGTGACTGGTCAGCGGGAATGGAATGGCAAGCGACTGAAACTCAGCAGCGACTCGGTGCTTATCATAGAGGGTATTCACGCTCTCAACCCGCTCCTGACAAAAAAGATAGACGACAGCCTGAAATACAAAATATATGTTTCAGCACTCACCAGTATCTCACTTGACGACCACAACTGGATTCCTGTGCGTGACAACCGCCTGTTGCGTCGCATTATTCGTGATTATAACAAAGGGGCTTATACAGCCCAGCAGACTATCAGCCAGTGGAAGAATGTCTGCGAGGCTGAAGACAAGTGGATATTCCCGTTCCAGGAAACTGCGGATGTCATGTTCAATTCGGCATTGAACATTGAGTTTGCTGTGCTCCGCACGCACGCAGAACTAATACTCGCTTCTGTCCCCCGAAACTGTCCTGAATATGCTGAGGCTCATCGCTTGCTGAAGTTTATACACTATTTCATTCCTGTAAGCGACAAGGAGATTCCGCCAACGTCTATCATGCGTGAGTTTGTCGGCGGTTCCAGTTTCAAGTATTGATTGCTGTTTTTCTGTTCTGAGCATTTTTTCTGGTAAAAAAGCGTGAAGACGATGTAATAATTCCGTTTTTCACTGGTCTTAGGGAAAAGAAAAATGCTAAATGGAAGATAGAGAACTTGTTGACGGTATTCTCAAAGGTGGAAAGACGCAACTCTTTGCCCTCGTGCATGAAGATATTAATTTCTGGCTCTGCATATTCGGTATAGTGGGTATTGGCATGCTCGTTTCGTTTATTATCGAAACTAAAATACTGAAGGCTGAGAAGCAAGAACAGAAAACGTCTTATAAACACTCTCGTCTGCTGCGGCATCGGTCATTACCTCAAGCAAAATGGGGCGCTGTGAGTCTTCGGATAACAGTTGATCGATGCCGCAGCGCATTTGTTCCATGTCTTTAGCCTGCAGATAGATGACATTATTCTGACGGCATATACCTTCTGCCGTAGTGTTATGCTGTGCTGCCACTATGGTGTCGCGTGCGGGGCTCTTTTCCAGACCAGGCAACATGTTGAAGATGCCTCCCCGGCCATTATTCATTAGCAGAATGCGTAGATTGCCTCGCAGATTGCTGTTCCACAGGGCGTTCTGGTCGTAGAAGAAACTAAGGTCGCCAATGATGCAATACACTCTCTCGTCGCTTACGGCGGAGAAACCTGCTGCAGTGGACAGCGAACCTTCGATGCCATTGACGCCACGATTGCAGTAAACCTGGTGACGGGCGTAGATGTTGGCAAGGCGAATGGCTGTACTGTTGGCGTAATGGACGGCGGCTTTCCCAACATGTTCTTCAAAGTATTTCACGGTTGCCATCTGGCTATAGGCAGGTTCGAAAACTTCTACCTTATGACGTATTCCCGCCAGTAATTCTTCCCATTGCCTTACAAAAGGATGAGGCTGCTGCTCAAGCATAAAGCGGATGTAGTCGGCTACAACCTCGCCGTCGCCCTGAATGATGTTGGAAAGGTTCATAAATGTGTCTGTCACCTCTCCAGTGCTGTTAACCAGCCACGTCTCTTTGGCTTTTCGCAGGAAGCGCTTCATCCGTTTGCTCACAATGGTGCCACCCGTGTAGAGAACAAAGTCTGGCACGTAGCGCTCGTCGTCTTTAACCTGCGCCACAGCCTCATCCATAAGCGGATTCAAGGGCTGGCCACAGATAAGCATGGGGCGCTTTGCCTGCATGAAGATGTGCGCGATGTGGTTTAGTGCGATGGAAGAGATATCGGCTGGCTGCCAGTCTATCTTGTTCGCCTCTGGCAGTTCTTGCGTGGTAAAATGAAACAGGGGTTCGCTGATTGGCACGTTGATGTGGACGGGTCGCGTTTTTCTCAGCAAAGCCTCGTTGACCAGTCGCTGGCAATACCAGCGCTCCTCGTCATCGCGTGGCTCGGGCAGCATGACTGCTGTCTCCACAAAACGTCCAAGTGCGTCGCCCTGTGGAAGAGTCTGCCCGTCGAGTTGGTCAATCCACTGTTGCGGTCGGTCGGCGCTTATGACAACCAGTGGTTGGTGCTGATAATATGCCTCAGCCGCGGCTGGTGCCACGTTAAGCAGTGCTGTTCCCGACGTAACGCATACCACCACAGGACATCCCGTGGCCTGTGTCATTCCAAGGGCGTAGAATGCAGCCGAACGCTCGTCGGTCACGGGATAGCAGGTGATGTTCGGACACTCGTTAAGGTTGTGTACAATAGGCGCATTGCGGCTGCCTGGACAGACAACGGCGTGGCGGATGCCATGTTTCACCAGCAGCGCCGTCAGTATGTTTACGTTTTCCTTGTCGCTATACATTATTATGATTATGCTTTTGATGTTCTGTAATCAGCATCCTCATCGTGTCAAGTTTCGCTTCTGTCTCCTGCCATTCCTGTTGTTCGCAACTGTCTTTCAGTAGTCCGCCGCCAGCATACAGTCTGCAACAGTGCTGCTTTATTTCCATGCAGCGTAGCGTCACAAAAAGATGGGTTGCCTGTCTTCCTGCTGTTTCAGGCAGCATGGTATCCATGAGCAGTGGTCCCATAAAACCGCTGTAGTAGGAACGGTCATGCTGTTCGTGGCTCAGTATGAACTCGTATGCTTTCTGCTTTGGCAGACCACACACGGCTGGGGTGGGGTGCAGTGCGCTGAGCACCTGTCCTATCTGTGTCGCATCATCCATTCCAAATGTGAAGTCGCTTCGCAGGTGTGCCAGATTGCCTGCCCGTATGGTGCGAGGCTCTATCTCGCTACTTACAATGCCGAGCGCTTGCAGTTGTTGCTGAATATATGTTGCCACGAGATGCTGCTCCTCAATGTTCTTGTCATCCCAGCAAATCTGCTGCTTGTATTGCTGTGTACCGGCCAGTGCCATTGTCTGCCATTGGCGTCCACAGCCAGCAAGCAACGTCTCCGGCGTCGCTGCAAGCCATGTGCCGCAGCGTGGCGTTGATACGAGCATTATCATCATTCGCGGATACCTGTGGCACGCGTCATTGAAAAGTTTTGTGGGACTGGTATTGCGTTGCCTGTCTATGGTTATGCTCCGCGAGAGTACCAATTTCTGGAATTCTCCGTTAGTGAGTTTGCTGTGGAAGGTATCAAACAGTGTATGATAGTCGGCAGATGATTTGTTGTCGTTGTCCTTTGTGCTGCAGCAAAGCCTGTCGGTGTCGGCATCGACAACGACTCTGTCAGGACGTATTATAAGAATAGGATTTGCTCGTGATGGAGAGAAAGGAGCCACAACAAAACCGCTCTTTCCACTCAACTCTGCATAGTCTCCGCACTCCTCAGGACTGCCAGAGAGTTGTTCTACCAGCACCGTGTGCTGCTGATATGGCAAGCGGAAAAGTGCAAAGCCTGCCATCTTGCTATTTGTTCGACTTTATGACGTAATTAGTCACTCGGACATTGGAAATCAGTTCGTCAGTCGAATTCTTGATGTCGACATTCCACACGTGCAGTGTTCCGCCTTTGTGTAGCAGTCTTGCATAGGCTGTCACGGTGTCGCCCTCTATCACAGCCTTTACGTGACTTCCGCTAACCTCTATTCCTACGCAGGCGCATCCTGGACACAGGGCTGTTGATGCCACCCCGGCCACATTTTCTGCCAGAGCAAGAGAGGCGCCTCCGCTAAGAAATCCGAAAGGTTGTCTATTGCGCTCGTCAACACGCATGCGCGCCATGCAGGTGTCGTCCTCGGGAGTGGAGATGAACTCCATTCCCAAGGCTGTGCTGAGATTAGGTGTCGTTTCGATGATTTTCTTTATCTCTGTTACATCCATTGCGCGCAGTGTGTTGCCCTGTATGTTCTTCCTACTTAAAGAGAGAGTATTCCTTTACCTCCCATGCCAGAGCACTTGCACCGAGAATGTCGCGCTCTTCGTTGGAAATTATAGAAAACAGCAACCTCACTTTGCCGCGCAGATTGTGGAACACGTGCTCATCAAGCGATTTCTCGGCAGGGCCTAAAAGCCATTCTCCAGCATCAGAAATAGTGCCGGCGAGAACTATTACTTCCGGGTTGATAGCCGTGGCATAGTTGGCAAGTCCGATGCCAAGCCATTCGCCCGTGCGCCGATATATCTCTTGTGCCAGTGTGTCGCCCTGAATGGCGCACAGTGTAACGTCGTGAACCTTTATATCTGTGATGTCGCGCAATAATGATGGAGCGTCGCTCTCAGCCAGTACTTCGTGCGCCGTTTTCATTACTCCGCGTGGCGTGACGTATTCTTCCAGACACCCTTTGCGTCCGCATGTGCATTGTCTGCCTCCGTCGACGATGCAGGTGTGGCCTATTTCACCAGCAAAACCATTGGCACCCAAGTGGGCGACACCATGCGAATAGATGCAACTTCCTACTCCGCCGTGGCCGAACGACAGTACAACAAAGTCGTTCGTGCCATGGGCTGCGCCGTAGGTGAATTCTGCCAATGCCGTGGTGTGTGCATCGTTTGCCACAGCTACGGCCAGTCCAAGTCTGTCGCGCAGCATGGCAGCCAGTGGAATAACGCCTTTCCATGTCAGATTGGAAGCATTCTCTATGCTTCCCGTCAGGAAGTTTGCGCTTGGTGCGCTGATGCCTACCGAGCGTATGTTCTCGTAGCCGCCGTTGTTTTCCACGATTCTCAGAATGTGGTCGCTGAGCACGGCAACATACTCGTTGACATTCTTGTAGTCGGAAGTGCAGAAGTGGCTGCGTGCTAATATGTTGCCGCGTATGTCTACAACAGCGTAGGTGGTAATATCCGGAGAAATGTCAACTCCCACAACGCTGGTCTTTATCTTGTGTTCGTCGTTCATAGGTTATAAAAGCGCAAAGTTGATAATTGACCTGTCACTTAAATAGCGAATACTCCTCTACATCCCATGCCAGAACGCTCGCACCAAGCAGGTCGCGCTCGGTTTCTTCCAGCGTGGAAACGATGAATGGAACTTTCCCTTCCATATTGTGGAATACGTGACTGTTGAATGATTCTAAGGCGGGGTCGAACAGGAAGTTGCCAGCCTTGGAAATGCCTCCCGTGAAGATTACTGCTTCGGGATTGATGATTGAAGCGTAGTTGGCAATGCCCAGTCCGAGCATGTATCCTACACGGCGGTAAGTCTCTATGGCCAGAGCGTCGCCTTTCTCACAACATTCCGTCACCAGTTCTGGCGTGATGGCATCCGCCTGCCTCATAAGAGACGGCTCGCTGCTCTCTGCAAGAAGTTCGGTAGCGGTGCGTATCACACCCTTTTCTGCAACGTATGCTTCCACGCATCCTTTCTTTCCGCATCCGCACTGCCATCCATTGTGAACGAGACAACTGTGCCCCATTTCACCGGCAAAGCCGTCAATGCCAAGGTGAATCTGCCCATTGGAAAATAGCGATGTCCCCATTCCGTGGCCAAGGGTCACGACGATGAAGTTTTTCATGCCGTGTGCAGCGCCGAACACGTGTTCGCTAAGTCCGCGCACCTGCGTGGTGCTGCCCAATGCAACAGCCAGTCCAAGCCTGTCGCGCAGCATGGCAGCCAAGGGAATAACCCCTTTCCATGGTAAGTTGACGGCATTCTCAATACATCCGGTCAAGAAGTTACCGCTCTTTACGCTGATGCCCACAGAACGTACCGACTCAAGCAGGTCGTTGTTCATCATCATGGTCACCACGCGCTCGCAAAGCACGGAGATAAAGTCATTCATATTGGGATAGTCGGTGGTAGAGAAGCCTTCGCTCATCAGAATGTTCCCTCGCACATCAATTGCTGCATATGTGGTGTGCTTCAAACTGATTTCTATACCAATGACTTTGTTTTTCATTTGGTCTTAGTAATAATAGTTGTGTTAGTTTTAGTTAGTGCAAATATACACAATATCCCAATGCATGCAAAAAAATCCGAATAAATTTAGCATTTATTTAATGAAAAAAGACAAAGCGATAAATAGTATCTCAAAAACATTGTGTAATTTTGCAGCGGTGGATTACACCTTATTAATATATATTATAGCAACACAAAATGAATGTATTAGAACTTAGCGAGCAGGAAATTGGCAGGCGCGAGAGCCTGCAGGAATTACGCCAAATGGGCATCAATCCATATCCTGCCGCAGAATATCCCACTAATGCTTTTTCCGTAGATATCCGCAGTGAGTTCAGCGACGATGCTGAGCCTCGTCAGGTTTGTATTGCCGGCCGTATGATGAGCCGTCGCGTGATGGGAAAGGCATCGTTTATCGAACTGCAAGATTCAAAAGGCCGCATACAGGTATACGTAACGCGCGACGACATTGACAGTGACGGACTTAATTATCAGACATTCAAACGCCTGCTTGACATAGGCGACTTTATCGGTGTGCGCGGCACGGTGTTCCGCACACAGACGGGAGAAATTTCCGTTCACGCCTCTGAACTCACTCTGCTTTCCAAGTCGCTTAAGCCATTGCCCATTGTGAAGTACAAGGATGGCGTAGCCTACGACAAGTTTGACGATCCTGAGTTGCGCTATCGCCAGCGCTATGTAGACCTTGTTGTTAACGAAGGAGTGAAAGAGACCTTCGAGAAGCGTGCCATTGTTACGCGTACGCTGCGCAACATTCTTGACCGCAATGGCTACACCGAGGTTGAGACTCCTGTGCTGCAGAGCATTGCCGGCGGTGCATCGGCGCGTCCGTTTATGACGCATTTCAATGCGCTCAATCAGGATATGTACATGCGTATTGCCACGGAACTTTACCTGAAACGCCTCATTGTTGGCGGCTTTGAGGGCGTATATGAAATAGGCAAGAACTTCCGCAACGAGGGAATGGACAAAACCCACAACCCTGAGTTTACCTGTATGGAACTTTATGTGTCGTATAAGGACTATAACTGGATGATGTCGTTTACAGAGCAGATGCTTGAAGAGATTTGCACTGCGGTTAACGGCAAACCGGAAGTGGAGATTGACGGCAATGTCATTTCCTTCAAGGCTCCATACTGTCGTCTGCCTATCCTTGACGCAATTAGGGAGAAGACGGGCTTCGACTGCAATGGCAAGTCGGAAGAAGAGATACGCCAGTTCTGCAAGGAGAAAGGTATGGAGGTTGACGAGACGATGGGCAAGGGCAAACTTATCGACGAACTCTTTGGTGAGTTCTGCGAGGGCTCTTTCCTGCAGCCGACATTCATTACCGACTATCCTGTAGAAATGTCGCCGCTGACAAAGATGCATCGCTCAAAGCCAGGATTGACAGAGCGTTTTGAACTTATGGTAAACGGCAAGGAACTTGCCAATGCTTACAGCGAACTCAACGATCCTATCGACCAGGAAGAGCGTTTCCAGGAGCAGATGCGGCTGGCTGACAAGGGCGATGACGAGGCCATGATTATCGATCACGACTTCCTGCGCGCACTGCAGTATGGCATGCCTCCCACGAGCGGTATCGGAATAGGCATTGACCGGCTTGTAATGCTTATGACGGGCAAGTTTGCCATTGGCGAGATAATGCTATTCCCGCAGATGAAGCCCGAAAAGCGTGCTCCGCAGAGCACTCCGCAGGAGTGGGCGGCAGTAGGTGTCGGCGAGGAATGGGTTCCTGTGTTGCGCAAGGCAGGTTTCAATCTCGTGCAGAACATTTCCGGCGAGAAGGCTCAGGGGCTGCAGCAGAAGATAGGCGACATCGTGAAGAAGTATAAGTTGCAGATGCAGAAGCCAGGCGTGGCCGACGTCCAGCAATGGATAGACAAGGCCGGCGCTGAGTGATTTAATGATGTGCATATGTCAAACGACTGCGGAAAGATAGCCATAATAGGTGGTGGCTCGTGGGCCACGGCAATAGCAAAGATAGTGGTTCAGCACACGCACCACATCGGATGGTATATGCGCCGCGACGACCGCATAGAGGACTTCCGTCGCCTTGGTCACAATCCTGCCTATCTTCAGAGCGTCCGCTTCAATATCGACGAGATATTCTTTTCCAGCGATCTTAACAAGATAGTTCAGCAGTATCAGACGTTGGTATTCGTTACTCCGTCGCCATATCTCAAGAGCCATCTCAAGAAACTCAAGACCCGACTGCGCGATAAGTTTATTGTGACGGCCATTAAGGGAATTGTGCCCGATGAGAATCTTGTCTGTTCGGAGTATTTCCATCAGGTTTACGATGTTCCTTACGAAAATCTGGCGTGTATCGGCGGACCGAGCCACGCAGAAGAGGTGGCGCTGGAGCGACTGTCGTATCTCACGATAGCATGTGCCGACCGCGACAAAGCGCAGGCCTTTGCCGACATCATCGACAGTTCGTATATTAAGACTAAGACGTCGACCGACGTTATTGGTATAGAATATTCGTCGGTGCTGAAGAATGTTTATGCCATAGCAGCAGGAATTTGCAACGGTCTGAAATTCGGCGACAACTTCCAGGCTGTAATCATGGCAAATGCTGTACAGGAGATGTCGCGCTTCTTGCAGGTGGTGCATGCTGCTCCAGATCGAAATATCGTAGACTCGTGCTATCTTGGCGACTTGTTGGTGACAGGCTATTCCAATTTCTCGCGCAACCGCACCTTCGGCACGATGATAGGAAAGGGCTACAGCGTAAAGTCGGCGCAGATAGAGATGGAGATGATAGCCGAGGGCTACTTCGGTACGAAGTGCATGAAGGAGATAAACCGCCACATGCATGTCAATATGCCTATTCTTGATGCTGTCTACAACATTCTCTACGAGCGCATATCGCCGCAGATAGAGATAAAACTGCTTACCGATTCGTTCCGGTAATAGTTTGCAATCAGATTAAGCACAACAGGAAGAGGTAGAGTGTAACCATCACTCTACCTCTTTCTTCTATATCCGCTATCAGGCGTGTCCTTTTATTCCTCCTCCGGAGTGATAAGTTTGTAGCCTTTGCCGTGGATGTTTATAATCTCTATCTGTGGGTCGTCCTTCAGATGCTTGCGCAGTTTTGTGATATAAACATCCATAGAACGTGCATTGAAGTAGTTGTCGTCTATCCAGATTGTCTTCAGTGCGAAGTCGCGCTGCAGAATCTCGTTGGCATGCGAACAGAGCAGTGCCAGCAGTTCGTTCTCCTTCGTGGTGAGTTTTGTCTGCTTGTCGTCGATGGTGAGCAGTTGCTTCTGTGTGTCGAAAGTAAACTGTCCGATATGGTAGACGGAACTCTCCTTGCTCTTCTTGCCACGCACGCGGCGCAGAATGGCATCGATGCGCAGCACGAGTTCTTCCATGGAGAAAGGTTTTGTAATGTAGTCGTCGGCACCAATCTTGAAGCCTTCAAGAATATCTTCCTTGAGGGTCTTGGCAGTGAGGAAGATGATGGGGATGTCGGCATTGGCCTGTCTGATTTCCTGTGCCAGTGTGAAGCCGTCTTTCTTTGGCATCATCACGTCGAGCACGCAGATGTCGAACTTTGTTTTCAGGAAAGCACGGTAGCCTGCCTCGCCGTCGGCGCAGAGTTCGGCCATGTAGCCTTTTGCTGCAAGATATTCACGCAGAAGCATTCCCAGATTTTCATCGTCTTCGCAAAGCAGAATTTTCAATTTTTCTTCCATAGTTGTAAAATTTTTTTAGAGGTGAGAGGTGAGGGGTAAGTGCAACTTCACCTGACGTGGTTAAACTATTATTGATTTTTTTCTCTTCTAAATTTCTTCTAAGTTCTATCAGCATCTTACCTCTTACTACTCGCCCGTGATAATGGGCAGCGTGATGGTAAATGTGGTGCCGCGGCCAAGTTCGCTGTCGCAGTGGATGGAGCCCTGGTGGAGTTCCACGACTTTCTTGACGTAGGCCAGTCCGAGACCGAAACCCTTCACGTCGTGCTTGTTGCCGGTGTGGACGCGGTAGAACTTTTCGAAAATCTTCTTGAGGTTCTCGCGCCGCATACCCTGACCAGTGTCGCGAATGCTGAGGCAGAGGCGGTCGTGGTCGTTCCATGTGCGGATGTATATGTCGACAGGCTCGTCGGGCTTGCGATACTTCACGGCGTTGTCCA
>CALFIY010000052.1 GCA_937877595.1 uncultured Prevotella sp. | reverse complement strand
AACACTGAAAAAACCGCAAAAAAACGTGATAAATTTCGGCGGGCGCAGAAATTTGACTATATTTGCAGGCTAAAATAGCGAAATAATAAATTAAAACAATATCATAAACAAAATGCAAAACAAAGGAATTGTAAAGTTTATCGCACTCATTTTGATACTGGTGTGCTGCTTCTACCTATCCTTCTCTTTTGTTACTCGCTACCATGAAAACAAGGCAGCAGCAATGACAGAGGAGGCAGGACAGGAGTATCTCGACTCTATTATGAACGAGAAAATATACTGCGGAATCTATTCGTTCAAGCAGTGTCGCGAGATGGAGATTGGCCTTGGTCTTGACCTGAAAGGCGGAATGAATGTAATTCTTGAAGTATCAGTGCCAGACGTCGTAGACGTACTTGCCGACCACAAGAATGACGCTGCCTACAAAAAATCACTTGAAGAGGCCAAAAAGGAAGAAGAGACCAGCCAGAGCGACTTTATTTCGCTGTTTGTCAAGTATTGGAAACAGAACTCTAACGGTCGTCCGCTTGCTGCCGTCTTTGCAACCCAGCAGATGAAAGGCAAGGTGAGCACGAGCAGCACCGACGCTGAAGTAGAGCGCGCCCTGCGCACCGAGGTACAGTCGGCCGTTGACAATTCGTTCAATGTTGTACGCAATCGTATAGACAAGTTCGGCGTCGTTCAGCCTAACATCCAGAAACTGGAAGGCCAGTCGGGCCGCATCATGGTTGAAATGCCTGGTATCAAGGAGCCGGAGCGCGTGCGCAAATTGTTGCAGGGCTCTGCCAACCTTGAGTTCTGGGAGACCTACAATTCGCAGGAGATAGTGCCACTGCTGGCACAACTCAACCAGAAGTATGCCATCGCTGGTGGCGAAGCCGTAGAAACTGCCGACACTGTTGCCACAGAAGCAACTGACACCGTGGCTGCCACTGCCGCTAACGACCTCGCTGCCAAACTTGCAGCAGGCAAGAAGCAAGATAAGGCAGACGCCGCCAAAGCCAAGTCGGAGGCTCTCAAGCAGAATCCTCTGTTTGCTGTGTTCCAGCCCGTACAAGGCCAGGGACTTGCCATTGTTGGTTATGCAAGCGCACGCGACACGGCAGATGTTGACCGCGTCATTTACTCTGATATCGCCCAGCAAATACTTCCTGCAGAGTGCAAACTGCGCTGGGGCGCAAAAGCCGAAGACTTCGGCGAGGGCACCCGTGGCGAGATTTTCGCCCTCTACGCTCTGAAGATTACCGAGCCAAATGGCCGCGCTCCGCTTGAGGGTGATGTCATTACCGGCGCTAAAGACGACTTCGACCAGATGGGCCATCCTTCTGTTTCCATGCAGATGAATTCTGACGGTGCACGTCGCTGGAGCCAGATTACAAAGCAAAACATCGGACGTGGTGTTGCTATCGTTCTTGACGATGCTGTCTACAGCGCTCCGCGCATCCTCACACAGATTGACGGCGGTAATTCTCAGATTACCGGCAACTTCACCATCGAAGACACAAAGGACTTGGCCAACACGCTCAACTCTGGTAAGATGCCGGCTCCTACCCGCATCGTTCAGGAAGAGGTTGTAGGTCCTTCGCTCGGTGCACAGTCCATCAAGCAGGGTATCATTTCTTTCGTCGTAGCCTTCGTGCTGCTGATGATCTACATGATTCTGCTGTACGGCTTCATCCCAGGCATCATGGCCGATATTGCCCTGCTCTTCAACTTGTTCTTCACACTTGGTATCCTTACTTCGTTCCAGGCTGCGTTGACTATGCCTGGTATTGCAGGTATCGTGCTGACGCTTGGTACTGCTGTCGATGCCAACGTGCTTATCTACGAGCGCATCAAAGAAGAGTTGCGCCGCGGACTTGGCATGAAGGAAGCGCTCAACAAGGGTTACTCAAATGCCTTCTCTGCAATTTTCGACTCTAACGTAACATCTCTGATTACCGGCTTCATCCTGCTGTTCTTCGGTACAGGTCCTGTCAAGGGCTTCGCTACCACGTGGATCATCGGTATCTTCTGCTCATTCTTCACAGCAGTGTTCCTCACCCGTCTGGTATATGAGAACCGCATGAAGAAAGACAAGTGGCTCAATCTCACCTTTGTGACAGGCTACTCAAAGAGTCTCATGCAAAATGCCAAATACAACTTCATGGGAATGTACAAGAAGAGTTTCCTCGTATGGGGCGTTGCCGCAGTACTGTTCTGCGTATCGTTTGCTGTTCGCGGACTGAGCCAGAGCATCGACTTCACAGGTGGCCGCAACTACGTAGTGACTCTCGACAAGGAGACCCCCGTTGAGCAGGTACGGCAGGCCTTGGCAGGCGCATTTGTCAACACCATCGGCGAGAATGCCGGCAAGGAAGCCAACACCAGCGTCATCGCACTGGGCACTGACGGCAAGACCATCCGCGTATCGACCAACTGGGATATCGAGTCAAACAATCCTAACGTTGACGACGAGGCAGAGACCATTCTCTACAACGCTCTGAAGAAAGGTGGTTTCGTAAGTCAAGATAATGTTGAGGCTTTCAAGAATCCTGATGTTCGTCAGGGCGGTTCCATCATCAGTTCGGCTAAAGTAGGTCCTGCCGTGGCTAAAGACATTACCTATGGTGCTATCATCAGCGTTATCATAGCCCTCATCGCCATCTTCCTCTACATCCTGCTCCGTTTCCGCAACGTGGCCTACTCTACAGGTGCTACTATTGCGCTGGCTCTGGACGCATTGGTTGTAATCGGTTTCTATTCGGTGCTGTGGGGCTGGGTTCCAATGTCGCTGGAAATCGACCAGGTATTCATTGGTGCTATCCTGACTGTGATAGGTTACTCTATCAACGACAAGGTGGTGGTCTTCGACCGTATCCGTGAGAACTTCCAACTCTATGCAAAGCGCGACCGTCAGCAGTTGTTCAACGACTCGCTGAACCAGACGCTGGCCCGTACCATCAACACCTCTGTAACAACGCTCATCGTGCTGCTGTGTATTTTCATCCTCGGTGGTGACTCTATCCGCAGTTTCTCGTTTGCAATGATTTTGGGTGTTATATTCGGAACATTGTCGTCGCTGTTCATAGCAGCACCAACAGCCTTCATTGTGATGGGCCGCACCATCCGCGAAGAGGAGGCAGAGCAGAAGTAAGACAAACACCTCTTATTTCGTCACATAGATAATCCGCAATGCCTCAGCATGATGGCATTGCGGATTGTTGAATAATAATATATCTCTATGAAACCACTTATTCTCATCTCCAATGACGACGGCTATCAAGCCAAAGGCATCAACTGTCTTGTCCAGATGGTGCGCGACATGGCCGACGTCATTGTTTGCGCTCCCGACTCAGCCCGTAGTGGCTACTCCTGTGCTTTCACCGCCACCGAACCGCTCATTCTGACACACCGCAGCGAAGACGACGGCGTACAGATATGGTCGTGCAACGGCACACCCGTTGACTGTGTGAAACTGGCACTGGCTGAACTATGTCCCGAGCGCAGGCCAAATCTTATTTTAGGAGGTATCAATCATGGAGACAACTGCTCTGTAAACACGCACTATAGCGGGACAATGGGAGTAGTGATAGAGGGATGCATGAAATACATTCCCTCTGTAGCCTTCTCTCTCTGCGACCATGAATCATTTGCCGACTTCACGCCACTGACAGATATCGTGCGCAGAGTGGTAAGCCGTGTCCTCGCAGACGGCCTGCCCACCGGCGTTTGCCTTAATATCAATTTCCCTAAAGCAGACAGTTTCCGTGGTGTCCGCCTTTGCCGCATGGCCCACGGCAGTTGGACCAACGAAATAGTAAAATGCCATCACCCACGCGGCTACGACTACTACTGGATGATGGGGCACTACCGCAACGATGAGCCAGAGGCCACCGATACCGACAACTGGGCTCTCCAGAATGGCTACGTCGCCATCACTCCAACGCAGATAGACGTGACAAACTACGAAATGCTCGAAACAATGAAAAGTTGGAACCTATGAAATACTATCTCATAGCAGGCGAAGCCAGCGGCGACCTTCACGCCTCGCATCTGATGCACGAGATACGCCGTGCCGACGCCACAGCCGAATTTCGCTTTATCGGCGGCGACCTGATGGCTGCCGAGGGAGGAGCCATGGTGAAGCATTACCGCCATTTGGCATACATGGGCTTTGTTCCTGTGCTGATGCACTTGCCAACCATTATGCGCAACATGCGCCAATGCAAGGAGGATATAAGCCAGTGGCACCCTGATGTTGTCATTCTTGTAGACTATCCAGGCTTCAATCTCAGCATTGCCCGTTATGTCAAGTCGAACGCCATTTGTCCAGTCTACTATTATATTTCTCCTAAAATCTGGGCATGGAAGGAGTATCGTATTAAGAACATAAAGCGCGATGTCGACAAACTTTTCAGTATTCTTCCCTTTGAGGTAGACTTTTTTGAGAAAAAGCACCACTACCCCATCCACTACGTGGGCAACCCCACCGCACAGGAGGTGAAAGAGTGGCGCGCAGCAAATATTGAACGCACAGACGAGAAAGGCGAAAATCAATCTGATGGCAAAAAGAAGCCTATCATTGCCCTGCTCGCCGGTTCTCGCCGTCAGGAGATAAAAGACAACCTGCCTGCAATGATAGAAGCCACGCGCAATCTGTCTTCCGACTACGATGTAGTGCTTGCCGGCGCTCCCAGCATTGCTCCCGAATACTACCAGCAGTTTATCGCGTCCTCCCATGTCTCGGTTGTCTTCAATCAGACATTCGACCTGCTTTCACGTTCCACTGCTGCACTCGTCACCAGTGGCACCGCCACGCTCGAAACAGCGCTGTTCGGCATACCGCAAGTAGTGTGCTACAAGACGCCCCTGCCCCGTCTCATCAATTTCCTCCGAAGGAAAATCCTGAAAGTGGAGTATATCTCACTCGTAAATCTTATTGCCGGACGAGAGGTGGTGACCGAACTGGTGGCCAACACCTTCACCATAGACAACATTAAGCACGAATTGCACGACATTCTTCCTGACGGCAAACGCCGCAATAAGATGATTGACGACTACAAAGAAGTATGGCAACGGCTTGGCGACGGCAATGCTCCACGCGATGCTGCCGACATTATCACTACAACTCTTCACCGCGAGCCTTAGCCTCTGCCACCATCCGTGCATATTCCGTTTCTATGACGCGTTCAAAAATCTTACCGTCCTTTTCATAGAAACGTATATTGAATTCCTTATGCGTCCGCGACCAGCGGTCATGGCTCCATAGCCATAATCCCGGGTCTCGGCGTATTGTTGCTTCCAGTTCCTGCATATAGCGCTCGGTAAGTTGATAGTTTGGCATCCCTTCCGGGTGTTCCTCTATCAACTTAAACTCACATTCGTAGTATCCGCGCTTCACTCGCCTTACATCACCATAGAAGAAAGCCTGGCCTGTACGTTTTATTATACGCTCAGAACCTGTAAACACCGGAGTATCGTGATTTAGGAAGTCCACCCACAGATGAATGTTTCGCCAGTTGGGTTTCTGGTCGGCAATATATCCTATCACCATCGGTTTTCCATCTCGCTGGTACTTCACGATATGCCTCAGCGTCTCCTCCATCGGAATACACACGCTGCCAAAACGCTGTCGCAAAAAGAGGAACAGATTGTTCACCTCCTTGTTCTCTATTGGATGGTACAGTTCGGCACACACCGCATCACCGCTGACAGCCAACGGCAGAGTGCTTATCCATTCCCAGTTGCAATAATGGCCCAGCATCACTCCGCAAGAGCGGCCTTCCGCCACAAGGCGGTTTATCTGTTCCACTCCCTTGAATGTCATGCGCCGTTTCATGTCCTTACGACTTATGGTAAGAAGTTTGAAAGTCTCTACAAGGTAGTCGCAAAACCAGTGATAGAACTGGCTCTCTATCTCACGTTGTTCCTGTTCCGTTTTCTCAGGGAACGCGCTGACGATGTTCTGTCTGACCACCCTCAGCCTGTATTTTATCACATGTCGCAAAAGGAGATAAATTCCGTCGGAGATGATGTAGTGCACCCACATCGGCAGCAGCGAGAATAGCCACAGCATAGCAAATGCCATCCGCGTCAACACTATCAGAAGTACGTTCAGGATGCGCTTCATCTGTTGGAATTCTTTCAAAAGATGTGTCAAAGTTACTTCAATTTGACAGAAGGGCAAAACGGGCACAAAAATTTCAGACAATCCTTAAGAAAGATTAACTAAACGCTTGGCCTCTCACTTTTTTATCGTATTTTTGTAGCCGTTCAACCGTCATTTTATTTCTGTCGCCCGAACATGGATATTCGTTCTCTGAGATATAGCATCTTTGGCGGCGTTCGCAAGAACCTGCATCTACCATACTACATTCACGGCTATGCCATGATGAGTCTGCCACGCTTTTTCACCGAGCGTCGCCGCGAGTCCCTGCTCCGCGAATTTGACAGTTTGCCTTCTCAGCAACAGGACTATGTCATGCATCGGGTCGACTACTACAACCGGTTGTCATCTCCCGTCAGCCTGCCTTCCACTGCGCCGTGCATTGGCGAACAGAGTTTTCTTCACAAGCAGTATGGCAGTGTATACCTGTTCGATTCCTACGAGTGGACACGCTATTTTCCATGCCATCTGCACTGGCTGCTTATGCCAGGCGACGTGATACAGACCTTTTCCCACCCTACCGTTGCCAAGAGCCGTCCGATAGGCGATGCCAATACCAACGGCAACAGCGTGCTGCTCAACATGGACAAGGTGCGTCATTTTGTTTTCTTCCGCGACCCTGTTCCCTTCGACTCCAAACACAATCAGGTAATCTTCCGCGGTGCCGTGATGAACAAGCCGGCACGCATGGCTTTCCTTGAGCAATACTTCGGGCGCCCACTTTTCGACCTCCGCGACACGTCACGCCATTCCACGTATCCTCCAGAGATGCGCCAGTCGAAAGAAACAACCATTTACGACCACCTGTCGTATAAGTACATTATGTGTCTTGAGGGCAACGACGTTGCGAGCAATCTAAAATGGGTCATGCACTCCAATAGCCTTGCCGTGGCGCCAGCCATGCGCTACGAGACATGGTTTATGGAAGGCACGTTGCGCGGCAATGAACATTTCATAGAGATAAAGCCCGACTATAGCGACATTGAGGAGCGCCTGTCCTACTACAACGACCATCCCCTTGAGGCCCGCGACATCGTGGAGAACGCCCACAGGCATTGCCGGCAGTTTCTCACTCCTAAGATAGAACGTCTCTGCTCTCTTATGGTAATGGAGAAGTATTTCCGCATGACCGACCAGCAGTTCTGAAATCGCTCTCGGTCATCACCATCTTCGTTTCGTCAGTGAGCCACCAACTCGTCGTTGGTGACACGGTACATATACTGCTGGATGATGGCTTTCAGTTCCTGCTCCATCTGCATCTGACTATCCACTTTGCCCACCATGTTATGCTGCATCAGCGAATCGCTGAGAGCATAAACGGCAGTGGTGCGGGCTCCGTCAAACTGCAGTACGTGGTCGTTTTTCACATACTGATATATACCGTTCAGGTAGTTCACAGCCCACGTTTCTTCCTTGTCTTTCTGCAGCACATCCTTTCCAAAGGCTACATACGGCTTGCCATAATGCAGCAGCCCCAGCACCGTCGGCATGATGTCTATCTGCTGTGCTGTCTTGTCTTCCATGCGCGGTGTCAGCCGCTCATCGCCGGGGGCATATATAATAATAGGTGATGAGAACCCGCCGATATCCGTCAGATATTCTGCGTGGCAACTCTGATTGGTGTGGTCGCTGGTAAGCACGAAGATGGTGTTACTGAACCATTTCTCACGGCTCGCCTTTTCAAAGAAGCGACGCAGCGCATAGTCGGTATATCTGATACATTTGTGTATTGGCAGCACTCCGTCGTCCTTGAAAACGTCCTTATACTTTTCCGGTATATGGTATGGGTGATGGCTGCTTGCCGTAAACACCGCTGTCATAAACGGCTCCTTCATCTCCGACATCTTCGCGGCGTAGTACTGCAGGAACGGCTCGTCCCAGACAGCCCACATGCCGTCGAATTCGCCACTTCCCCCGAAGCGTTTGTCGGCCTCAAAGTCTTCGCGTCCGTAGTACGCATCAAATCCAGTACTTCTGGCAAAGGCCATAAATCCCATTGAGCCGCGCTGTGCCCCATGGAAGAAAGCCGTCTGATATCCCTCTGCGCCCAGCACTCCTGCCAGTCCCGACAGGCGGTTCATTGCTGCCGGCGTAAGGAAGAAAGGCTCCACGAACATCGGTATTGACGACAGAATGCTTGGCATGCCGTCTATGCTCTTCCTTCCATTACAGTAGGTGTGCGTAAAGGTGACGCTGTTCTGCACAAGTGAGTCCACAAACGGAGTGTAGCCCTCATACTTGCTGTTTTCCAGCGTAGTATTCAGTGCTCCGATATATTCGCGCCCGAAACTTTCCACTATGAGCACTACCACGTTGCGCTTCTCCATAGGCAGCGTGTCTGTCGGCACATGCAGCGGCGAGTAGACGCGCTCCATCGCTGAAGTGTCGGCATAATAGTCGGGCACGGTAAATACATCCTTTCCTATGGTGCGGTACATTGCAAACGGGGTGTTGAGCACCAGCGCCGCATCGGTAGGTCTGCTTACGTACTGATTGGCATTAGACACGGTGATAGGCCGCACCGCCGTGGCAAAACCTCCGCGTACTCCAGCCACCACAAGCGGCAACATGACCAGCAGCGACAGTGTCGTCGCCATGGCATAGCGCATCGCGCCAGTCTTTCTGCGGTCTATGGCAGGCGTAGTATAGAGACGCCACATAGCCCATATCACTCCCACGGCGAGCACCACCATATACCAGTGGGCAATAAGTTCCGTTGCCACGATGCCTCCAAGATTTCCCTCGTTGCTGAATTCGGAGAACACCGTTGTCGTAGTGCGCCGCATAGTATATGGGAAATATGCCGCGTCCGCCAAGTTCATCACCAGGGCCGTGCTGTTCACTACGACGAACAGCCAGCGGCATGCCACGTGCCACCACCGTCTCTCCTTTGGCAGTACAGGCAGCAGCATCAGCACGATATACAGACCGTTGGTGAGCATTATCGCTGCAGTGTCGAACACCAGTCCTCCCTGCCATGCCTCCCAAGTGACGGCATTCTTCAAATACTGCCAGTTGTCAAGCAGATATGCCACGCGCGCTATCTGATAGCATGCATAGGCAAGCACGAGATTTAGCAGCGTCGCTGTCAGTGGTGCCCAGATGGTATGTAGTAGTCGGCTCTTCATGTTTTTCAGTTCATTTCCTTCAATGTCTCAGTGGCCTGCTGCAGCACGGCCTGTCCACGGTGTATAAGCACCTTGCCGCGCGGCGTGTCGCCAACGATGATACGCTTCGGCGTGATATCATAGACGGCGAATGTCGTACTGTCTACCACGGAAATTCCATTATTATATGTATGTACGGCACACTGGTTCACGTAGTTTTTCCCCATCACGTCACGACTGAACGTAAAGTCGTCGTGGGCAATGCCCAACTGTCCGAGCAGTGTTGCCGGAAGGTCTGTCTGATTGCAGAAAGCCTCTATGCGTCGCGGCGACTTCAGTGCGCCGCCCAGCCACAGCAGCGGAATGTGGTTGTGCCCACGGTCCTGCTCCGTCAGATTGTAACTTATACCATGGTCGGCAAGCATAACGATGAGCAGATTGTCCCACTGCGGCGACTGCTTCATCCGCTGTACAAAACTGTCAATGCACTGGTCCAGATAGTAGAAGGCATTCTCTACCGGCAAGAATTTCTCATGTATCGGCACATCCCATGGTTCATGGCTCGACAGCGTTGAGTAGCCTATCAGTTGCGGCGAATCCGCCGACAGCAGCATGTCGCCCACGGTGCGGAACGTGATATCATCGCGCACGCCCCATTTTGCCGTCTCCTGCTGCTCGTCGGTGTAGTCCTCCTGCCACACGATGTTCTGAAATCCCGTGCCCATAAGGTAACTGCGCATGTTGGTGAAGTTGATGTCGCCACCATACAGGTATGTAGTAGTGTACCCCACCTTGGCCAGACTGCTGGCAATGCTTGGCAGATGGCGCGTCTTGCTCGGCATCTTCATCACCGACGTAGTGGGAAATGACGGGTAGCCGCTCCATGTGCACAGCGTGCCACGGTCTGTTCGCCATGAGTTGGCATAGCAGTTGGCAAAGTACACTCCTTCTTCCTTCAGTTTCTGCAGTTTCGGCATCGAACTGGCAAACTGTTCGCCGCAACTCTCCAGCAGGATTATCACGATATGTGGACGACTGCTATTCAGCAGCGTGTCGGGCGACACACTCGCCGTAGAGAAAAGACTGTCGACTATTGCCTTACATTCGTCGTCAGCCATGAAGTGATAGTCGGGTATATTGCTCGCCGTCTTCTCAAACGACGACAGGAAACTGAATACAGGGTTGACGGCCGAGTGGTTAAGGAACTGATTCTGCGAAAAGTACACCTGCCCGATGTTCGTTGTCGACTCTCCCAGTCCGCCACGCATGCCGATTATCATCAGCGGCAGCAGCGCGACGGCGAACAACGTGTCGGCAATCTTCCGACGGCGCGCAGTTGCCGTCTGTCCTTCTATGCGTCCCACCACTTTTCTGTAGAGCAAGAAGAGTACTGCCGCAACGACCACCGTAAGCAGCAGGCGCGCCACGACATACCACGTGCTGACACTTGCCGTTGCCTCCGTCGGCGTGGCAAGGTATTGCAGGCATGAAGCGTCGAGTTTGAATTTCCAGAATTCGTAGAGTGTCGTGTCGGCAACGAAGGCCATGGCAAAGGCCACGGCTACCACGGCATAGTATGCTGTCAGCACTGCGTTCAGTGCTTTTCTGCCTTGCATCCATACGGCCACTATCGTTAGCAGAAACGGCAGCAGTGTAAAATAGATTGCCGTGCTGAGATCGAGTGAAATGCCGTTGCCCACCACTCTTGCAATGTCGGCCATGTTGAAAGTGTAGTCGGCACTGTAGCAAAGCATGAACACCAACTTTGCCACCACAAAGACAACTACCGTCAGCAGGTAGTATCTCAGCAACAACAGCCAGCCCTTCAGTTCATAGTCCATAGTTCTACAGGCTCTGCATGTCATTGAGCCGCTTATAGTAGCCGTCTATCTTTAGAAGTTCCTCGTGCGAGCCGCGCTCTACTATGCGTCCTTCGTGCAGCACGCAGATTTCATCGGCATTCTTGATGGTAGACAGGCGGTGGGCTATTGCCACCGTGGTGCGTGTCTTCATAAGTCGCTCGAGAGCATCCTGTACAAGCCGCTCGCTCTCCGTGTCAAGTGCCGACGTAGCCTCATCGAGAATAAGGATTGGCGGATTTTTCAGTATGGCACGGGCAATGCTCACTCGCTGTCTCTGTCCGCCGGAGAGTCTGCCGCCACGGTCGCCAATGTTTGTCTCAAACTGTTTTTCGGATTGCATGATGAAGTCGTAGGCATTGGCTATCTTCGCAGCCTCGGCCACCTGTTCGTCGGTGGCACCGTCCACACCGAACGTGATATTTCCACGGAAGGAGTCATTGAAGAGAATTGCCTCCTGATTGACGTTGCCAATCAGTTGGCGCAGGTCGTAAATGCCAAGGTCGCGCACATTGATGCCGTCAATGAGCACCTCGCCTTCCTGCACGTCGTAATAGCGCGGAATAAGGTCGACGAGCGTCGACTTTCCGGAGCCCGACTGTCCTACGATGGCTATCGTCTTTCCCTTGGGGATGGTAAGATTGATGTCGCGCAGCACCCACTGCTCGCCGTAGCGGAACGACACGTTGCGGAACTCTATCTGATGCTCAAAACTGCTGAGGTGTTTAGGCGTCTCTGGTTCGCGTATAGTGTTCTCGGCACTGAGTATCTTGTCAATTCGGTCCACAGAAGCCAGTCCCTTTGGTATGCTGTAACTGGCCTTGGCAAACTCCTTCAATGGATTGATGATAGAGTAGAGTATCACCATGTAATAGATAAACGTAGGACCGGAGAGCGCTCCGTAGTTGAGTACGAGCACACCTCCGAACCACAGTACTATCACTATGAGCACCGTACCGAGGAATTCAGACATCGGGTGAGCCAGCGACTGGCGCATAGCCACTCTGATGAGGTGCTGGCGGTATGTGCTGTTGGTGTTGTCGAAGCGCGCATTCATCTTCTGCTCAGCGCAGAAAGCCTTAATGATGCGCAGGCCGCTCAATGTCTCTTCCACCTGGCTCATCGTGTCGCTCCACATAGCCTGCGCCCTTGCCGACTGGGCCTTTAGTTTACGTCCGATAACTCCCATTATCCATCCCATCAGCGGCACAATGGCGAGCGTAAAGAGCGTCAGTTGCCACGAAATGAAAAACATTGTGAGCAGATAGGAGATGATGAGTACCGGATTTTTGAAGAGCATGTCGAGCGACGACATGATAGAAGCCTCCACCTCGCCCACATCTCCCGTCATGCGTGCTATGATGTCGCCCTTGCGCGCGCCGGAGAAGAAGCCCAGCGGCAATGACGTTATCTTCTGATAGAGTTGGTTGCGCAGGTCGCGCACTATGCCGGTGCGCAACGGCACTATCATGGCTGTGGTGAGGAAGTAGCATCCCGTCTTGAGCATCGTGGCAAAGGCGAGAAAGAGTCCTATAAAGAGCAGCGTCGTTGTCTGTCCGTGAGTCTCTATCAGGCCGTTGACGTAGAAGTTGAGATTGTTCATCAGTACTTCCTGCACTTTGCCCCAGTCCCATGCCATATATCCCGTGGCCACCTGAGCCTCACCGGTCTGGAAGATAATCTGCAGTATTGGTATCAGTGCTGCAAAGGAGAAGATGTTGAGCAGTGCCGACAGTATGTTGAAGACCACCGACAGGGCCAGATACTTTTTATATGGAGGCACGAAACGCCTCAACACTCTTAAGAATTCTTTCATTCCGTTATTATTTCACCTAATAAAGTTGCACTCGTACTTCCGGTGACTTTTACCTTCACCGTCTCTCCCACGTGATGGTTTCCCTTGTCTACCACCACTGCCTTGTTCTGCTCGGTACGCCCCATCAGTTGCTGTCTGGAGCGCTTTGAGAAGCCTTCGAGCAGCACGTCAAACTGTCTGCCTTCGTCGAGTTTGTTGCGCTGTGCCGAAATCTCTGTTTGCAGTTGTATCAGTTCGTTCAGTCGCCGTATCTTTTCCTCTTCCGGCACATTGTCGGGCAGATGGCGCGAGGCGTACGTGCCTGGCCGCTCCGAATACTTGAACATAAATGCCGAGTCGTACTGCACCTCGCGCATCAGTTGCAGCGACAGTTGATGGTCGGCCTCTGTTTCCGAATGGTAGCCCACGAAGATGTCGGTGGAAAGACCGCAGTCGGGCACGATACGGCGTATTGCCTCAACGCGCTCAAGGTACCACTCCCTGCTGTACTTGCGATTCATAAGTTGCAGAATGCGGTCGGAACCGCTCTGCACTGGCAGGTGGATATGGCGGCACACGTTGGGCATGTCGGCAATGACATGCAGCGTGTCGTCGCTCATGTCCTTCGGATGACTTGTGGTGAAGCGCACCCTCATCTGCGGCACTTCTTCGGCCACTCGCTGCAGCAGTCGCGGGAAATCGACATTCTCCCAGCGGTATGAGTTGACATTCTGACCGAGCAGCGTCACCTCGCGGAAGCCACGGTCACGCAGGTCGCGCACCTCACGCAGGACGCTCTCCACGTCGCGCGAGCGCTCCCTTCCGCGTGTATATGGCACGATACAGTAGTGGCAGAAGTTGTTGCAGCCACGCATGATGCTCACGAAGCCTCCTGTCTTTGCACCGTGCAGTCTCTGCGGCACGATGTCGCGATATGTCTCTGTTGTAGACAGTTCGATATTGATTGCCTTATGGCCTGTTTCTGCCTGTGCCACGAGGTCTGGCAGCGACAGGTAACTGTCGGGGCCTGCCACGAGGTCGCAATGATGATTTTCCAGCAGGTCGTCCTTCACGCGCTCTGCCATACAGCCCAGCACGCCGATTATCATTTGCCTGCCACCCGACTTCCGACGCTTTGTCTGCATGCTGTGCAGAGCGTCAAGACGGCGGTATATCTTCTGCTCGGCATTGTCGCGCACAGAGCAGGTGTTGAGGAAGACGGCATCGGCGTCGTCGGCAGCATCGCAGGCCTCATAGCCTGCCATCTGCATCACCGAGGCGACGACCTCTGAGTCGGCTACATTCATTTGGCAGCCGTATGTCTCGATGTATAGTTTTTTCATTTCTTGTTTTCTGCTGTAAGCATGGCGAGGGCCTTATTTTCGGCCGCCTCCATCTGTTCGCGCTCGCCAGGCCCCTTGTCGTTCTGTCCGCAGAGGTGCAGTATGCCATGGATTATCACGCGGTGCAACTCCTCGTCATACGGTTTGCCGAAGAGTTCTGCGTTGCTGCGGACGGTGTCAAGCGAAATGACGAGGTCGCCGTTGATAATGTCGCCCTCATCATAGTCGAAGGTGATGATATCGGTGTAGTAGTCGTGGCCAAGATACTGGCGGTTTACCTCAAGTATCTTCTCATCATTGCAGAAAAGGTAGCCCACTTCGCCTACACGGCGTCCGTAACCTGCCGCAACGCGGCGTATCCATGCCGACGTGTCGCGGCGGCGTATCTTAGGGAAAGTTACTTCCTCAGCGCTGTATGTTATCATTCTTGTCTGCTGGGATATTTGGAAGGAATGGTGCTGTGTCCACTCCGAAATGCCGCAACTCGCGCACCATCGACGACGACACGCTTGCCACTTCGGGCTCTGCCATGAGCAGCACGGTATCGACATCGGCTATCCGCCTGTTAATGTCGGCCTGCTCGCGCTCGTATTCAAAGTCGCGCACGTTGCGCACTCCCTTCACTATGCACGTGGCACCTTCCTGGCGTGCAAAGTCGACGGCAAGTCCGTAATAGGTTTTCACCTCTATGCCCGTCTCGCCTGCATAGCAGGCCCGGATAGTGGCGGCACGCTCTTCTGCCGACGGCATGCCTGGCTTGTTCACCTGGTCGCCCACGACGCCGATCACCACGCTGCCGAACATTCTGGCAGCACGGCGCACTATCCTGTCGTGACCGATGGTGAACGGATTGAACGAACCGACGAATGCTGCTTTGCTCATGCTTATCCTGTTTGCTGTTTTCCTTTTTCTTGTCTCATCATTTTCCCCTCAACCATCACTCAAAGAGTTCGCCTTGCATGATATTGCTGTTGTAGGGATTGCGACCGAAGTGGCGGTAGGCCAGTTCGGTCACCATACGACCGCGCGGAGTGCGCTTGATGAAGCCCTCCATGATGAGGAAAGGCTCGTAGACTTCCTCCACCGTGCCGCTGTCTTCACCGATTGCCGTGGCAATGGTGGTGACACCCACCGGTCCGCCCCGGAACTTGTCGATGATAGTGAGCAGTATGCGGTTGTCTATCTCGTCAAGGCCATACTGGTCGATATTAAGTGCCTGAAGTGCCACCGACGTAATCTTAGAGTCGATGCGGCCGTCGCCCTTCACCTGTGCAAAGTCGCGTACGCGGCGCAACAGTGCATTGGCAATACGCGGCGTGCCGCGCGAGCGGCGTGAAATCTCGCCAGCGGCATCAGTAGTGATAGGCACTCGCAGTATTGACGCAGAGCGCTCGATGATACGCTGCAGAGTCTCCGGCTCGTAGTACTGCAGATGCATATTGATGCCAAAGCGCGCACGCAGAGGTGCCGTGAGCAGTCCGCTGCGCGTGGTGGCGCCGACGAGGGTAAAGGGATTGAGGTCTATCTGTATGCTGCGCGCCGACGGGCCCTTGTCTATCATAATATCTATACGATAGTCTTCCATGGCAGAGTAGAGATACTCCTCCACAACAGGCGAGAGCCGGTGTATCTCGTCGATGAAGAGCACATCGCCTGTTTCGAGCGACGTGAGAATGCCTGCCAGGTCGCCCGGCTTGTCAAGCACAGGACCGGAAGTGAGTTTGAAGCCCGCCCCGAGTTCGTTGGCTATAATATTCGAGAGTGTGGTCTTGCCCAGACCAGGGGGGCCGTGCAGCAGCACGTGGTCGAGCGGTTCGCCACGGTACTTGGCAGCCTCCACGAACACTTGCAGGTTCTCCACCACTTTCTTCTGTCCGCTGAAGTCACTGAAGGCCAGCGGGCGCAGGGCATTCTCAAAGTCCTTCTCGCCGTTGGTAGGGGCGGCGTAGCGCTCCTGGCGTATGTCAAAGTCGTTGTCCATAGTCTTTTCTTTTTTCGCGGCTCTCCTAGAGGGGGGGGCTAGGTAATCCTAGGCTTTCCTGGGTAATCCTAGGAGTGCCTCGGTTTTCCTAGAACTTCCTTGGTTTTCCTAGCTTTCCTGGGCTTTTGCTTGAAACGCCAGTGCATACATGCGCATTTGCTTCACCATGGAAAGCAATCCGTTGGAGCGGGTGGGCGAAAGATGCTCGCGCAGCCCGATTTCCTCGATGAAGTAGAGGTCGGCATCGAGAATGTCCTGCGGTGTCTGGTTGTCGAGCACGCGGATGAGCAGGGCCACGATGCCCTTCACGATGAGGGCATCGCTCTCGGCCTGGAAGTGGATGGTGCCCTCGGGCGTCA
>CALFIY010000051.1 GCA_937877595.1 uncultured Prevotella sp. | reverse complement strand
GCGCTGGCAAAAATTAAAACAGCGCTGACGAAAATTAAAACAGCGCTGGCAAAAATTAAAACAGCACCCACGAAAATAAAAACGCTGTAGATTTTTTTTATCTGAATTATAATACCTAACTTTGCACTCCGAAAAACAAACACCTATTTAAATATATTAATGTACAGAACAAACACATGTGGTGAGTTGAGGCTCACCGATGCAGGCCGCGATGTGACGCTGGCCGGATGGGTGCAGCGCACTCGCAAGATGGGCGGAATGACTTTTGTTGACCTTCGCGACAGATACGGACTGACGCAACTCGTGTTCAACGAGGCTTCAGATGCTGCGCTGTGCGAACAGGCTAACCGTCTGGGACGTGAATGGTGCATCCAGGTGAAAGGCACTGTAAGCGAGCGCGAGTCAAAGAACAGCAAGATGCCTACCGGCGACATTGAGATACTTGCCAAGGAACTCAATGTGCTTAGCGAGAGTCTCACTCCGCCATTTACCATCGAAGACAACACCGACGGCGGCGACGATATCCGCATGAAATACAGGTATCTCGACCTGCGGCGTTCGGCAGTGAGAAAAAATCTGGAACTACGCCATCGCATGACGATACTGATACGCAACTTCCTCGATTCACGCCAGTTTATAGAAGTGGAAACCCCTATCCTAATCGGCTCAACGCCTGAAGGAGCGCGCGATTTTGTCGTTCCCTCGCGCATGAATCCCGGCCAGTTCTACGCATTACCGCAGAGTCCTCAGACACTGAAGCAACTGCTCATGGTGAGCGGTTTCGACCGTTACTTCCAGATAGCCAAATGTTTCCGTGATGAGGACCTGCGTGCCGACCGCCAGCCGGAATTCACACAGATAGACTGCGAGATGTCGTTTGCCGACCAGGAAGACGTGCTCGAGATCTTTGAAGGTCTGGCACGCCACCTTTTCCGTGAGATACGAGGCATCGAACTGCCGCCGCTGCAGCGTATGACATGGCACGAGGCCATGCGACGCTTCGGAAGTGACAAGCCTGATTTGCGTTTCGGCATGGAGTTTGTCGAACTGATGGACGTACTGAAGGGAACGGGCACGTTCCCAGTGTTTAATGAAGCAGAATACATCGGTGGCATCGTTGTGCCGGGATGTGCAGCCTATACGCGCAAGCAACTCGACCAACTGACCGACTTCGTGAAGCGTCCGCAGGTTGGTGCAACGGGACTGGTATACGTGAAATTCAATGAGGATGGTACCGTAAAGTCGAGTATCGACAAATTCTACGAGCCTGCGGTTTGGGCAAAAGTTAAGGAAGTTGCCGGAGCCAAGGATGGCGACTTGCTGCTCATTCTTAGCGGCGACCGCGCAAACAAGACGCGCCAGCAACTTTGCACGCTGCGTCTGGAAATGGGCGACCGTCTCGGACTGCGCGACAAGGACACATTCCACTGCCTTTGGATAGTAGACTTCCCGCTGTTTGAGTGGAGCGACGAGGAACAGCGCCTGATGGCAACGCACCACCCCTTCACCCTACCCAACCCCGACGATATCCCACTGCTCGACAGCAAACCGGAAGATGTGCGCGCTGTGGCGTACGACTTCGTGTGCAACGGAGTAGAACTCGGCGGGGGGTCGCTGCGCATTCACGACGGAAAACTACAAGAGAAGATGTTCCAGATACTGGGCTTCACACCAGAGAGAGCAATGGCCCAGTTCGGTTTCCTAATCAACGCCTTCAAGTATGGTGCCCCGCCACATGCCGGACTGGCCTTCGGACTGGATCGCTTTGTCAGCATAATGGCAGGACTTGACAGCATTCGCGACTGCATAGCGTTCCCGAAGAACAATTCTGGTCGCGACGTGATGCTCGACGCACCTGGCGAACTTGACGCTAAACAACTGGAAGAATTGCAGTTAGCCATTGACTTACATCAAGAATAATACACGATTTGGAAAAAATCCACTGTGCACGACAACAACATGCGTGCAAAAGTTCTTACATTTGCACCGTAAAAAAGAGAATTTCGTACAGAAACTTTCAATAGTGTATTAAATTGTTACAAAAACTATGGCAGAAAAGAAAACAACAAAGAAGGCAGCAGCAGAGGTTAAGGTCGCTGCAGAGCCTAAGAAGGCAACCGTTAAGAAGGCTACTGTTAAGAAGGCAGTTGTCGCAGTAAACGCTGAGAACGCTGGTTTCAAGGCTGGTGATGTTTATCAGGCTCTGGCTGCAGCAGGCAAGGCACTCACCGTCAAGGAGATCGCCAAGGCTGCTAAGATCAGCGAGGAAGAGACTCTGCTGGGTCTTGGATGGCTCTTCAAGGAGGGTAAACTGGCCGCTGCTGACGAGAAGATCACGCTGGCATAAAAAAGACGCAACGCCTGACAGTTTGACAGCAAACATAAGACTATAGGAGTTAGGAGTCGGAGGCTTTTCCGTTCTTAACTCCTATTTTTTTCGTCTGTTTTATAAAATGACACAACAGATACTGCATATACTGAGCAGCGTAGGAGAAAAAGGAATAAGCATTGGCGCACTGACAAAACACATATACAACGAGCAGTGCACCCTGTTCTATTCCCCAGACTACGCAAGGATATATTCGTCAGTGCAGCAGTTTCTGAAAAAGAATTCGCAGTCGTCAAAATCGCTCATTGCCCATGCCGACAGGCGTGGCTATTATCGGCTGAATACCGAGGGCTCGTTGGACGCACGCCAGTTGATGATAGATTTCGGACAGAGCAATGATAAAAACGAACAAGAGGCCGAAGAGCAGCAACCACCCATCGACCTCTCGCTTAGTTTGTTTGACTGAAAAGGCTTACTTAGCCTCGCGCTCCACCCATCCGAGAGTGTCGCCGCGACGCACCTTGCTTCCCTGACGGGCTGCAACCTCAACCAGTTTTCCTCCCAAAGCGGCAGGAACAGGTACTATCTCGCCCCATGGAGCCTGGATGTAGCAGAAAGTATCACCTTCGTTATACTTCTGTCCGATGAAAGGCTCCAGACATGGCTCGCAGGCTCCCTCGCCAGAGAACTCGTAGTATACCTGGCCTGCTATTGGTGCTACAAGTGCATCGGCCTTGGCGTGCTTGAATGCAGCCAACTCCTCTGCAGAGACCTTTGTGCCCAGTGCGGCATCCTTTGCCTTCTGCAGGTCGGCAAGGAAGTTCTTCTTTGCCATGCCGCTCTTGTAGACTCTATACTGCTCCGGGTGCATGGCGAGTTCAAACAGTTCCTCGTCATCCTTGCCGTATTCCCAGCCGTTCTTATCCATTTCGCTGCGGAATTCGGGCAGTGCGTTGCTTAACAGCGTATGCGGGTCGACATCCGTGAATTTGCGGTTTTGTTTTGCCGCCAGTTCCACGAGTTCCGGCGAAATTTCGCCAGGTATCTTTCCACTCTTGCCGAGTATCATTCCCCACATGGCGTCGTCCATCATAACGTAGCGGCCTTTCCCCTGCTCTATAGTGAGCAGATTCATCAGTGCAATGTTCTTGACATACTGCGAGAAAGGCGTTACCAATGGCGGATATCCCACTCTTGGCCATACATACTCCACCTCGTTGAATAGGCGCACAAGCATGTCGTCAATGTTCAGTTCCGGCTCATCCTTCTTGACGCGCAACTTGTTTATTGCACTGTGTATTCCGCCCAGGTCGGCCATCATCGAACCCATCATGCCGCCTGGCAGTCCGCATCCCAGCAGCAGCGATGACATGTGCTTGTTGGCAGGATTGATAAAGTAGCCCAGCCATTCGTCGATAAACTCTTGAGTGAGCGTACGGGCCTGCATGTAGGCCTGCATATTGATGTCTGCCACCTCAAAGCCCTCGTTGCGAAGCATGCTCTGCACACTGATAATGTCGGGATGCACCTTGCCCCAGGAAAGTGGCTCAATGGCTGTGTCGATAATGTCGGCGCCATTGTTGCAGACCTCGAGGATTGACGCCATGGACAGTCCAGGACCAGAATGGCCGTGATACTGGATGATAACGTCCGGATGGTTGGTCTTGATAGCCTTTGTGAGTGCACCCAGCAATGCCGGCTGACCTATTCCGGCCATGTCCTTAAGACAAATCTCTTCTGCTCCGGCAGCAATCACCTCGTCGGCTATCCTGGAATAGTATTCCACGGTATGCACCGGACTTGTGGTGATACAGAGAGTGGCCTGCGGTATCATGCCAGCCTCCTTGGCCCAGCGAATTGACGGAATGATGTTGCGTGTATCGTTCAGGCCGCAGAAAATGCGTGGGATATCGACACCCTGTGCCTTTTTCACCTTGTACATCAACTGGCGCACGTCGTCGGGAACAGGATACATTCGCAGCGCGTTAAGGCCGCGGTCAAGCATGTGAGTCTGAATACCTACTTCATTGAACGGCTTGCAAAATGCGCGCACTGCAGCATTCGGATTTTCACCTGCCAGGAGATTCACCTGCTCAAAAGCGCCGCCGTTTGTCTCAACACGGCTGAAGCATCCCATGTCTATAATTACGGGAGCAATGCGCTCAAGTTGGTCCTTACGTGGCTGGAATTTTCCACTTGACTGCCACATGTCGCGATAGACCAGACTGAACTTAATCTTCTTTTTCATAAATCAAACAAAAGATTTTTTCTGATTTTTTTATTTTTAGTGTTGCAAAGGTACAATTAAGCGAGAGCAAAACAAAAGATTTTAATCTTTTTTTGCCGAGCCACAGGCATCTTCGCTGAGTTTATCTTGCCCGTTTTTGTATTTTTTTATCATTTTCTGCAGCGTATTCATTATGCTATAGTGAAAAAACATTACCTTTGCAAATGTTTTATACACCTTATTAATATATATGACACTGAAAAGAATGTTGCTGGCTGCCGTTGCAGTGCTTGCCATATCTTGCAGCCAACGCCCTACCCCGCTCAGCGAGCCTTCAGAAAATACTGCCGCAGACAACGCCGAAGGCGATTCGGCCATCTACGGACTGGCTTGCGACGGCTGTACCGACTCGATACTTGTGCTTTTGCCTCGCGACTGCAGCGATCCCGACACGTTTGACATTATAGATGCCCGTCACAGCCGTCGCATAATGGGCCACCCGCATATAGGCGACGAAATGGCCGTAGTGCTCAATCCCGAAGACCACGAGGAAGTTCTCATGGCCATCGACATTGACGAACTGATGGGACAGTGGTGCTATATGGTAGAGCCCACTCTGCGCCACATCGACCAACTTTCGCAGCGCATGCAGCGCAGAATGATGGAACGCATGCCCGACTCCGTGCGCAGTCGCCTTATGGTGCCGCGCGAATATGGCATACGGCTAAAGCGCGGCAACACGGCCCATGCCATTGGTATGGTTCGCAAGCAGACGATTACCGACGACATGAGTCCTGTGGAATATGCCGAACCACCTCGCTACACTTCGTGGCAACTGTATAACGGTCGGCTGATACTGAAAGCCGAGCCTGTCAGCGTTTCAGGAGTCACCGACAGCACAGCAACCGTCCACTGCGACACCGCCGACGTTGTGATGCTGATGAGAGACTCGTTGATACTGCAGTTTGGCGACCGACAGCAGTCGTTCTATCGCAAGAAATAACACCGCTCGACGATGAATGAGCACAAGATAGTCAACGACCCTGTTTTCGGATTTATCAAGATAAAGAGAGGATTGCTCTATGACATAGTTCAGCATCCTCTGATGCAACGTCTTAACAGGATAAACCAGTTGGGTCTTGCCTCGGTGGTCTATCCAGGTGCAAGACACACGCGATTCCAGCACTCACTTGGCGCTCTCCATCTGATGACTGAGGCGGTGAAATCGCTGTCGGAGAAAGGAGTTTATATATTCGACTCGGAGGCAGAGGCAGTGCAGGCGGCAATCCTGATGCACGACATCGGGCATGGCCCGTTCTCGCATGTCTTGGAGCACACGCTGATAAAAGACATCTCGCATGAGGAGATTTCGCTGCTGATGATGGAACAGATAAACCGCGACATGCACGGCGCATTGAATCTGGCCATTTCAATTTTCAGGGACGACTATCCCAATAAGATATTCCATCAGTTGATATCAAGCCAACTCGACATGGACAGGCTTGACTATTTGCGCCGCGACTCATTCTTCACAGGAGTAACAGAGGGAAACATCGGCTCGGCGCGGATAATAAAGATGCTCAATGTTGCCGACGACAGGCTCGTGGTAGACTCCAAGGGAATTTACTCAATAGAGAATTATCTTACCTCGCGGCGGCTGATGTACTGGCAGGTCTACCTGCACAAGACTGCCGTAGGCTATGAGAAAATCCTTGTCAAGGCTCTGATGAGAGCCAAATGGCTGCTCAACAACGGCCAGGATGTTTTTGCCACACCAGCCCTGGCATACTTCCTGAAAAACGATGTAGTGTTCGACGAGACAGCCCTGCGTCTTTACGCCGAATTGGACGACAGCGATATATGGAGCGCACTGAAGGTATGGAAGCATCACGACGATATTATCCTGGCTGTTCTGGCAACGGATATGCTCGACAGGAAATTGTTTAAAGTAGAAGTGACAGAAGACTGTCCCTCAGATGATTACGTCGATAGTGTCGTGACCAGAATAGCCGCTCGCATGAACATCTCAGAGCATGACGCAAGAGAGTATATGACATCGCTCACCGAGATAGGAAAAGACATGTACAATCCCGAAGACGACAGCATCGGAATTCTGTACAAGGATGGTACCGTGAGAGACATTGCTGAGGCATCCGAAATACTTAACGTGCAACTCCTCTCAAAAAAAATCAGAAAATATTACTTTTGTTATCAACGTATCTGAAAAAATATTACTACCTTTGCCAGCAAATAGAAAAAACTAAAACGCATCAATGGAGTTTACAGCCAAACAAATCGCCGACCTAATAGGTGGGCGCATTGAAGGTAACGAATTTGCTACCGTCAATAGTTTTGCAAAAATAGAAGAAGGCAAGCCGGGAGCCATCTCCTTTCTTTCAAACACCAAATACACCCACTACATTTACGACACTCAGGCCAGCGTTGTCATTGTCAATGACGACCTGAAACTGGAACATGCCGTATCCCCTACCCTGATTCGTGTGCCAAATGCTTACGAGAGCGTGGCAAAACTTATGCAGATGTATGCAGCCATGCAGCCTAAGAAGACTGGCGTCAGCAGCCTTGCATACGTGAGCGAAAAGGCCGAGGTTGGCAAGGATGTCTACATTGCTCCTTTTGTTTACATTGGCGACGGAGTCAAGATAGGCGACGGAACACGAATCTTCCCAAATGTCACAATCTACGACGGCACGCAGATAGGCCAGCGCGTCACCATACATGCCGGAACAGTAATTGGAGCCGATGGATTTGGCTTTGCACCGGCACAGGATGGCTATGAAAAAATACCCCAACTGGGTATCGTTGTCATTGAGGACGACGTGGAAATCGGCGCCAATACTTGCATAGACCGCTCAACAATGGGCAAGACTGTGATACATCGCGGTGTGAAACTTGACAACCTCATACAGATTGCCCACAACTGTGAAGTGGGAGAAAACACCGTTATGTCGGCTCAGACCGGACTTGCAGGCTCGACAAAAGTCGGCAAGTGGTGCATGTTTGGCGGACAGGTGGCTGCCGCCGGCCATCTGACTATCGGCGACCACGTAAATCTGGGAGGCCGAAGCGGTGTGCTCAGCGACCTGAAGCCCAATCAGACTCTGATAGGCTCGCCTACAATGGATCCCACGACATATTTTAAGTCGTCGGCAATCATCCGCAAATTGCCAGAACTCTACAAGGAGATTTCTTCACTCCGACGCGAGATCGACGAACTGAAGAAATCGGCATCAGGCAAGTAATAAGATAATCTTAGGGAAATCAAATCTCACTATCAATGAAACAGACAACACTGAAGGGTAGTTTCTCATTGTTTGGAAAAGGGCTGCATACAGGTCTTAACCTTACCGTGACTTTCAATCCTGCCCCGGAAAATACAGGATACAAGATACAGCGTATAGACCTTGAAGGCGAACCTGTCATATCTGCTGTTGCGGAAAATGTCGTTGACACTCAGCGAGGCACTGTGCTTGCCAAAGGTGACGCACGCGTTTCCACCGTTGAGCATGGCCTTTCTGCCCTCTATGCCCTTGGCATCGACAACTGCCTGATACAGGTTAACGGTCCGGAATTCCCTATTCTCGACGGCTCCGCAATACAATATGTGGAGAAGATAAAGCAGGTGGGAATAGAAGAACAGAACGCACCGAAAGACTATTACATCATACGCCGCAAGATAGAAGTCAAGGACGACAAGACGGGCTCCGTGATAACAATCCTGCCCGACGACGATTTCTCCATCACTGCGATGTGCTCCTTCGAGTCGAAGTTTATCAGTTCGCAGTTTGCTACGCTTGACAGAATGGAGAACTACGCAAAGGACATCGCTCAGGCACGTACATTTGTCTTTGTGCGCGACATCGAGCCACTGCTTCAGGCAAATCTCATAAAAGGCGGCGATCTCGACAATGCCATTGTCATCTATGAGCGACAGACCACACAGGAACGTCTCGACATGCTTGCCGATATGCTCAAGGTGGAGCATCGCAACGCAGATGAGTTGGGATATATACAGCATAAGCCATTGGTATGGGACAATGAGTGCACACGTCATAAATTGCTCGACATCATAGGCGACATGGCACTTATAGGCAAGCCTATCAAAGGCCGCATCATTGCCACACGTCCGGGCCATACCATCAACAACAAGTTTGCCCGTCAGGTACGCAAGGAACTTCGCAAGCACGAAATTCAGGCTCCGATTTACGACCCAAATGAGGAACCTGTGATGGATGTAAACCGCATCCGCGAACTTCTGCCCCACCGCTACCCCATGCAACTCGTCGATAAAGTGACCATGCTTGGCGCCACAACCATTGTCGGCATAAAGAATGTGACCAGCAACGAACCTTTCTTCCAAGGACATTTCCCCGAGGAACCCGTTATGCCTGGCGTATTGCAGATTGAGGCAATGGCACAGTGCGGTGGCCTGTTGGTGCTCAACACACTGGAAGAGCCAGAGCGCTGGTCAACATATTTCATGCGCATTGACGAGGTGAAATTTCGTCAGAAGGTAGTTCCTGGCGACACTCTGATTTTCAAGGTCGACCTGTTGGCACCTGTGCGTCACGGCATCTCTTCCATGCATGGCTATATTTTTGTCGGCGATCACG
>CALFIY010000050.1 GCA_937877595.1 uncultured Prevotella sp. | reverse complement strand
TTCGGGCATTGCCTGCATCACTTCCTGGGCATTGACATGGCCAAACTTCTGTGCGAAAGCAGCAACAGGAGCAAGCATCATCAGTGCAAAAAACAGTTTTTTCATTGTTCCTTTCTTTTTTTTGTTATTGTTAATGTTCTTTCTCTCTTTTTTTTCTAGCCTTTCTAGTATTTCTAGAGTGTCTAGTTTATTTTGTTTTTACTTTGAATAGCCTAACTTGGAGAGCACCTCGCTGGAAATGTCGACCTTTGGAGAACCGAAGATGATGCCGGCATCGCTGGCACGGTCGAGAACGAGTTGGTAGCCGCGCATGTCGGCAACTTCGCTCACGGCATTGTAGATTTCTTCTTGAATGGGCGACATGAGGGCAGTGCGCTTCTTGAAGAGTTCGCCTTCCGGACCGAAATATTTCTTCTTAAGTTCGGCAGCCTCGTGCTCTTTCTCCATTATAGCGTCCTGTCGTGACTTCTTCTGCTCTTGCGAGAGGAAGACAACCTCCTTCTGATAGTCTTTGTACATGGTCTGTGCCTCGGTCTGTACAGCCTCTATCTCAGCCTGCCACTTCTTTGAAACCTGGGCAAGTTGTTCGTTGGCACGCTCGTAGGCAGGGATGTTTCTCAGAATATAGTCCATGTCGAGAAGAGCAAACTTCTGGGCAGATGCAGAGGCGAAACTGCCAATGGCGAGTATCACGCAGAAAAGTATTTTCTTCATAATGATTTGTCTGAATGTTTATGCTATACTGTTTGTCCTTTTGATGTCGGCAAAATCAAATGGTTTAAAACTCCTGGCCCAATACGAAGTGGAACTGGCTGCCGCCACGCTGGTAGGCACTGCCGCTGTAGACCTTGTCGAAGCCGTAGGCCCAGTCGATACCCATAAGGCCAACCATGGGAAGGAAGATGCGTACACCGACACCTGCTGAGCGCTTCATGTCGAACGGATTGAACTTCTTGGCCTCTGCCCAGGCGTTACCTCCCTCAACAAATCCGAGTCCGTAAATGGTTGTATTGCCGAGCATGAAGGGGTAGCGCAGTTCGAGAGTGAGGCGATCGTAGGCATAGGCATTGTAGTAACTGCTGGTACCAGCGAGATACGCTGCGGTATTGGAGATAGAACCGTTGTCATAACCGCGCAGGCCAATCGTCTCTTCGGCGTAGCCAGTGGAATAGCCGCTCATGCCGTCGCCACCGACGTAGAACGTTTCAAAGGGCGACTTCTTGTATTTGTTGTAAGAGCCGAGGAGTCCCATTTCAAGGCGCGTCATAAGTACAAAGCACTTCTGGCCTCCCGAGAGAGCAGTGAAGGTACGCGTCTTAAACTTCCACTTGTGGTATTCTATCCAGCGGTACTTGTCCTGCAGTTCGCGGTCGTAGAGATCGTGGTTGGTGTTGTAGGTCTCGGCAGAGGCGAGAGTCTCGTAATTCTTTCCGTCGAATGCAGACCATGGCGGAGTGAGAGTGACAGAAGCCATGAACTCTGAGCCGCGACGCGGGTATAACTGGTTGTCGGTTGACGTGCGTGAAAGCGTGATGCCGAGGTTGATGTTATTGCAGTTGCCGTTGGAGATAATGAAGTAACTCCAGTCGCGCAGCATATAGCGTGTGTATGCCAACTGCAGTGACAACTGGAAATAGTCATCTGGCCAGCGGAGACGCTTACCCCAGCCTATTGAGGCACCGAACAACTTTATGTACTTGTCGTCGTCGAGCATTGATTCATAGTTGTAGTAACCGCTGTTGTACGTGCCATATCCGTACATGTAGTTGTAGTAGTTGTTATAGTAACTGTTGTTGCGGTAACTACTTGAAATGTCGCTCTGCTTGGAGTAGAAAGCGCTGACATTAAACGCAATGGGTCGCTTGCCGCCAAACCATCCTGTGGAATAGCCCGTAGAAAGACTGCTGTAATAGGAGCCGTTAGACTGCAGTGAGAGCGAGAGTTGCTCACCGTCGCCAATAGGCATGATACCACGGTGCATCTTGTTGCGGCCAAAGAGATTGCGCATGGAGAAGTTGTTCAGTTTGATGCCAACGCGTCCCATGATACCCGTCTGGCCCCAACCAAGAGAGAATTCAAGTTGATCGTTGGACTTCTGTTCCAACTCCCAGTTGATATCAACGGTGCCGTCTTCGTAGTTTGGCTTGATGTCGGGATTTACTTTCTCCGGGTCGAAATGTCCCATTGATGCAAGTTCGCGTGCAGAGCGCTGGATAGCCTCCTTTGAGAAGAGGTCGCCGGGCTTTGTGCGTAACTCACGGCGGACAACCTCTTCGTAAAGGCGGTCGTTGCCGTAGATGCGAACATTGCTGATGTGTGCCTGCTGGCCTTCCTGTATGCGCATCTCCAAGTCTATCGAGTCGCCAACAATGTTGATTTCAGTGGGCTGGAGGTTGTAGAAAAGATATCCGTTGTTCCAATAGTAGTTGCCAACGGCGTCTTCGTCTTCGCTAAGACGCTTGTTCATAAGTTTCTGATTGTAGACATCGCCTCGCTTCATGCCGAGCACGGCGTTAAGATAGTCGCTGTTGACCACAGTGTTGCCTACCCAGGTGATATTGCGCAGATAGTATCGCTGGCCTTCGTCAACTTTAATGTAAATATTGACGTGGCTGTCGTCATTGTTCCATACGGAATCTTCCAGAATGGTGGCGTCGCGGTATCCGAGTTCGTTGTATTTTGTGATGAGGTCTTTCTTGGCTGTCTGATATCTTTCCTCGGTGAATTTCTTCGATTTGAAGAGCGTGCTCAGTTTGCCAGACTCGTTCATCTTGGTCAGGGCACCTTTGGTAAACAGCGTTCCCTTTATCTTGCTTGTTGCCAGTTTCTGGTTGCCGTCTAAGATGATGTGGCGGATGCGCATCTTGTCTTTCTTGTCGATGTTTACGTCGAGTATCACCTGATTTGGAGCCGATACATCGTCGTGCTGCACTATGTCGATGACGGCATTCTTGTAGCCCTTGTCGTCGAAATAGCGCTTGGCAAGTATCTTGGCTCGGTCAATCATGTTTGGAGTTATCTGCGAGCCTTTCATAATGCCAAGTTTTGCCTCCATGTCTTCGCGCTCCGACTTTTTCAGTCCGTGGTAGGTGATATTGCTGATGCGCGGGCGAGTGGACAGATGTATGCACAGATATACCTTTGAGCCTACAATAGAGTCGGCAGTTATTGCTACGCGTGAGAATAGTCCGTGCTTCCAGTAGCGCTTTACGGCCTCGGTGATTTCCACGCCTGGAACACTGATGGTCTGGCCTATGCTAAGTCCGGAAAGTCCTGTCAGAACGTAGTCCTCATATCCTTGCACTCCCTTGACGGTTATACCGCCTATTTCGCAGGTGCGTGGCGTGCCGGCATACGAGATGTCGGGCTCTACGATGACATCCTGTGCCATAACAGTGAAGAATGACTGAACAGCAAGGAATGTTGCGCATATCAACATTCGCTTGGCCGTCAGGCCTGTCTTCACAAAATTGTATATCTTTCTATTCATCTTATTATATCAAACCGGTAGCAAATTCTTCACCCTCACTTTTCATTCTCATTCATTTTTCACTTTCCACTTGGGCCTCTGTCTTGCCGTATCTGCGCTGGCGGTGCTGGTAACTCTCAATAGCAGTGTGCAGGGCTTTCGCGTCGAAGTCCGGCCAGTAGGTATCGCAGAAATAGAGTTCGGAATAGGCAATCTGCCAAAGCAGATAGTTGGAAATTCGCAGTTCGCCGCCTGTACGGATTAACAAATCAGGGTCTGGCATGAAGCGCGTTTCAAGATATTGGCTGATAAGTTCTTCGTTTATGGCGCTGAGGCTCAGTTTGGCTTCCTTCACGTCGGCAGCAATGTCTTGTACGGCCTTCGTAATTTCCCATTTTGAAGAGTAACTCAGTGCTACAACCATTGTCATAGCACTGTTTTGGGCAGTGTGCTCTTCTGTCTGACGCAGTTTCTTCAGTACTTCTGCCGGCATGCGTGACATATCGCCTATGACGCGAAAACGCACATTGTTCTTCATGAATATCTCGTCTTCGAGCGATGTGAGTACCAGTCCCATGAGAGCGGCAACCTCATCGGCCGGCCGATTCCAGTTTTCGGTGGAAAAGGTATACAGCGTAAGGAATTTCACTCCCAGTCGTGTACATTCTGAAGTGATGCGGCGCACAGCCTCTACACCTGCCTGGTGTCCGAAACTGCGCTCCTTGCCTCGCTCGGTGGCCCAGCGGCCGTTGCCATCCATGATAATGGCAATATGTTGAGGAATATTATTAGTATCTATCATTATGACATGTTTTACATTTTGCCCAAAAATCATATGTCAGAGACAGCCTGAGATGGCTGTAGCCGTCGGTGTTTTTGAAGAGGCCCGAACTCTTTATGCCGTATGGGTCGGCAACTCCGTCAAGACGGTCGCTGCCGGTGAAGTGGACAGCCCACTCTGCAGCGAAATTGGTGCGCTGTCCTATTTTATACTTTACACCGACTCCCAGTGGCATGTTTACCGCCACCAAAGTCTTGCCTGGCTTTGCAACCGTTGCTCCCAGTCCCAGCGAAATGTACGGCGTGAGACGCTGTGCACCGCGATATTCACGTCCTGTGCCATATGGCCAGAAGTTGTACTCATATCTCACTCCGATATCGGCCACTCCGTGTTTGAACTCGGTCACCGGCAGATTGGGATAGTAGGTTGCCGTATTTTCGGAAGAGCCTTTCAGCCATCCATAACTTATATTCATGGCCACTGCCATGCGTGGGTTCATCTTGTAACGCCCAAGGAGCGAAAGCATTGGCTGCATGTTGCGCAGCGGACTGCCGTTGAAGTCGCCTTCGTAGGCTACAAGTCCTATTCCGCCGCCCAGTTCTGCACGATATTCAGGGTCGCTCTGTGCAGAGACTGTTGCCGGCATCACTGCTACTGCAAGCATGATGGCTATGCCCCGTCTCATTATATTCTGCTTAGCACCCATTGCTGTCTGCGGCGTGTTCTTTTTACGTGATGGACAAACGCGCTATTCGCTCAGCCGTGGCAGCCGGCCATGCCATATATCGCCTCCGACAACCAGCCAGATGTCGGCGCCTTTGGATGCCGCAGCAAACGGTTTGGCGCCGTCAAGTCCTGTCGGTAGACTGTAGGTGGTTATCTTGCGCCATGTGATACCTCCGTCGCGTGTCTGGTACATTGCTGAAAGACTGCCGTTGCCTGTACGTCCGAATGCCATGATTCCGTCGGCGTAACTTAGCAGTTGCGTATTGCCCAGCAGGGGAAGCGCCTTGGCATTGTTGTCGGTGCGCTCCATGTATACCCATTGTCCACGCTGTCCGTAGCGACTGTAATCGGTTATCTTGCGCCATACCATGGCGATTGTGTCGTTGGGGTAACTTATTGCAGAACGGCTGCCAACCATCAGGACATAGTCAGTGCTGTCGGCCATTGCTGCCTTGGTTGTTGCCAAGGCGATATTTTCCGTTGGAAGTTGGCCAAGGTATTCTGCATCTTGCTCGTCGTACTGTTCCGAAAGCCATGACAGTCCTCCGTCGCGTGATACTGACAGCGCACCTGCAGCATCCTGTCCGTAGAGTTCAGCAGTGCTGGCACCGATAAGGCGTGACGGGTTGCTGGCAGAATTGACAGTTTGCCACTGCTGGCCGTCGGCCGAACTCAAAAGGCTGTTGCCGTTGAGAATGAAGAGGGTGTCGTTCCTGGCAACTGCATTTTGCCATGCATCGGCCTGCAGAACTTGTCCGAAATCGATGGGTTGCCAGTTGTTGCCGTCGGATGTGGCATAACCAACGGTCTGCCCGTTGTTTTCGCCAAAGACAAACGGCCAGCCTCCTGCCAAAACGACATTAATGTTGGCAAGTGCTGATATTTCGGAACTGCTGTTTTTCTGGGTCCATGAGAATTTGTCTACATCTTCCTGGTGTACGTTTATCTCAACGGTATAAACGCTGTTTCTCGCCATGCTTGACGAGTAGACGATGAATTCACGCTCGGTGGTGAAATCAATACTGTCGGTAGAACTGTAGAGTGTGACGTCGCTGTCGTCGGTGTTCTTTATGACGATTACACCGTTGTTGAGCGTAGTGGCAGTACATGTGACTCTTGACTTGTCTGTGCCATACGGCAGGGAATCGGTGTTGTAAATCCGACGATTGCTCTGGTCGATATGAAATTTGTAGGTGCTGCCTGCAATATTTGTGGTTGTACCATCGTCGTTGTGCTGTTTCAGATTGCCCAAAGAGAATGATACTATGGCAGCGTCGTTGTATTGGAGTATGGTCGTTGTCTCTTCAGAACTGATGCATGATGCTGTGAGAAGCAGTGCTGTGATCAGTCCGCAGAGTGTATGGATGGTGCGTGTCATCTACCTTGTAATTAATTTTGCGTGCAAATTTACGCACATTTCTGTAAAAATGGGCATTTTTCGCTTTTTTATTAAGTTTATTAATTATAATAGTCACATTTTTAGATTTTATAAACATTATAATCAATACGGGCAGCACTCAAACTGTTGCTGCCCGTATCAATTACCGCTAATCGACCTTGGTGTGGGTGAGTGTTACGATGCTAAGCAAAGCAGCCACCGCTACCGAGACCAGCATTAGTGTGGTCTGAAAATCTAATAACATAATCTTTTTACCTTAAAACACTTTTGTCATCCTCTTTGCTGCCGCAGCAGCCTTTCGGAGAGGGTGCAAAATTACTCAGCCCGGTGTCTTTGGCAAACTGTTTTATGCAGGATAATACGCCATGCGGCGGTTTTTTTTGACCTAAGTCAAACTTTTTGGCGTTGTATGGTGCGTGCTCCGTAGGTGAGAATAACGATGAAACATATCATGGGAAGCACAAATGATGCGTTGATGGCAGGCCAGCCCATTATGGTGTCGGCATCAATGATGAGAGCCTGCAGCGGAGGCAATACGCTGCCGCCAAGAATGGCCATAATCAAGCCGGCAGCGCCAAACTTGGCGTCCTCGCCTGTGTTTTGCAATGCTATGCCGTAGATGGTGGGGAACATAAGCGACATGCAGGCAGATATCCCTACCAGGCAATAAAGCCCTGCGCGTCCGTCGATAGCCACTACGCCGATGGACAGCAGTATTCCTGCAATAGCAAACATTGTGAGCATCCGAACGCCATTGATGTAGCGCATTAGGAAAGTGCAGATGAAGCGTGAGGCGCAGAATATGGCCATTGCTGCAATGTTATAACGCTGAGAGGTTACTTCTGCTTCCAATTCACTCATCCCTTCGCTCATAAAGACGCGCGTACCATATTGTATAATAAAAGTCCAGCACATTATTTGTGCGCCAACATAGAAGAACTGCGCGACAACGCCCTCTCTATAGTCGGGCATGCTCCACAGACGGCTGAGGGTTTGCCGCAGGCTGATGTCATGGCTGCTATCACCATTGTGAGGCATCTTTGCCAAAAGAATAATTACGAATACCGCGGCAATAACAAGTCCTATGACGAGATAGGGCGCTATAAGTACGCTGAGGTCGCTATCGCGGACGTAGGCAAACTGCTCATCGCTGAGCAGTGCGCGCTCTCGTGTGGAAAGAGGATTAAGTCTGGCTTGTATGAAATTCATTGCTACATACATTCCGCATAGCGAGCCCATCGGATTGAAGCATTGCGCCATGTTCAGGCGTCGTGTGGCAGTCTCCTTAGGTCCCATGGTGAGAACGTATGGATTACAACTTGTCTCCATAAACGACAGTCCGCATGTCATTATGAAGTAGGCAATCAGAAACGGGTAGTAGGCTCCTGTCAGTGATGCCGGCAGGAAGAGCAGGGCGCCTGTGGCGTACAGGCCAAGCCCCATGAGTACTCCTGCCTTGTAGGAATAGTGGCGTATGAACATGGCTGCCGGAAGTGCCATGGCGAAATAGCCTCCGTAGAAAGCCATCTGAACCAGCGCACCGTCGGCTACACTCATGCGGAAAATCTTGGAAAAAGCCTTGACCATCGGATTGGTGATGTCGTTGGCAAATCCCCATAGCGCAAAACACGATGTGATAAGTGCAAAAGGCAGAAGATAGTTTGTTCCGTTGTTCTTGAGAAGTGATGTCTTTTTCATGGTATTCATCAGAGCCTGTGGATTTTGCGCTATAGTCGCGTTATAGTGAGAAAAGCACGTCCCACACGGCAATTATGTGGCATACGCTGCCTGCCAGCACAAAGAAGTGGAATACGGAGTGCATGTAGCGTCGCTTGTTGAACGAATAGAACAGGGCGCCGGTGATATAGCAAACCCCTTCGGCTATAATCCATGCCACTGCTGCTGCGGACACTGCCTGTATAAGTGGCTCGAAAGCCACCAGAACGCTTAGCCCCATCGCTACGAAGCATATTGTCTCAAGATGAGAGTGCTCCTTGAGATGCATGAAACTGACTATCGTTCCTGTGAGTGCACAGAGCCATACAAAACAGAAGAGCCCCCAACCCCAGTAGCCTGCTGTGCGCAGTGCAACCAGTGTCAGTGGCGAGTATGAGCCTGCAATGTGCCAGTAGATGGCTGCATGGTCCCATCGACGCAGTTTCTCCTTCCAGGGTGAGCGCCGTGGCAGAGCGTGATATACTGTAGAGGCAACGTAACTGCCGAGCATACCGAAGAGATAGAGCATTACGCCGATCTGCGCCCATGTGGAACCGCGGCGAAAAGCCATAATAATAAAAATTATGCCTACGGCTACACCCATTGCAATTCCTGCAGCGTGCGACCATGTGTTCCAGAGTTCTTCGCGACGTGTGTATCTTATAGCCATTGCGTGCAAAGGTACGTACTTTTTCATCTACGGCAAAATTTATGCGTGTGGAAGTTTGTAAAAATAAAGGCTGTCTGATGCTGCAAAGGGAGGAAAAATATTTGCTATTAATAAAGTAAAGGTGTAACTTTGTCGCCGATGATCAGTGAGCAGACGTGGAAGTTTATAGCAGAGCACAGATTTGACGACGTGCGTCGTCTGGCGCTGTCATCTTCTTTTGTTGACATGCCGGCAGCACTGCAGCAGATAGCAGGATGGCAGACGGCGCGGAAGAAGTTGCCGACATGGGCTGCAACAGACGGCATCGTTTTTCCGCCACGTCTGAATATGGAGCAATGCTCCAGTGAGAGAGCTGCAAGGTACAAGGCGAAAATCGTCAGCAGCGGTAACCGCTTTGTTGACCTCACTGGCGGAATGGGAGTTGACTGTTGGGCTCTGTCGGAAAAGTTCAGGGAAACCGTTTATGTGGAGCAGAACGAAATGCTGTGCCAACTGGCGAGTGTCAACATGCCTTTGCTTGGCCGCAACGTTGAGGTGGTGCATGCCGATGCTGTAGAATATCTGGCAGAAATGCCGCATGCCGACCTCGTGTTTGTCGACCCGTCGCGGCGTGATGCCAACGGTTTCCGTACGTACGGCATTACCGACTGTGTGCCTAATGTGGCAGAACTGCTGCCTGTTCTTTTGCAGCGTTCGGATGCTGTGATGCTAAAACTTTCGCCAATGCTGGATTGGCATAAGGCCATAGCCGATCTTGACAACAGGGTCAGTCAGGTGCATGTAGTCAGTATCGGTGGAGAATGTAAGGAACTGCTTCTCGTGGCAGGCAGGGAGAAAACTGTAGCGCCACGCATGTTCTGCGTTGACGACAACAGCGTTTTTTCATGCACTACGGATGAAAACTGTGTGGCGAGTATTGCTGACGGGATAGGACCGGGGCAGTGGCTGCTCGTGCCTAATGCATCGGTAATGAAGGCAGGGTGTTTTGCACAACTGTCGGCAAGATATCACGTAAACCAAGTGGCACGTCAGTCACATCTTTTTATAGCAGACGGGAGAGTGCAGGGATTTCCCGGACGCCAGTTTTGCATTGTGGGGACTTCTACAATGAATAAGCATGAAGTCATGGCAATGCTGAATGGTGTGAAGAGTGCCAATATCAGCGTGCGCAATTTCCCCATGTCGGCAGAGCAACTGCGTCGACGATTGCGGTTGGAGGATGGTGGCGATAACTATATTTTTGCCACGTCGTTGGCTGACGGCAGCCATGTTTTGCTGCTCTGCAGACGTGCCGTGAAGAATGAGGCGGATTAGTGGCGCTCACGGCGCACGCTGACACGTGGCGAGCCAGACGAAGAACTGCTGCGCTTTGGCTTTGATGCTTTTGCCGTCTTTGTTGTCGTTGTGCGGTTTCGGCGTGCTGCTGCACGTGGCTGCTTCTTTTCCTCTGTGCCGCTCTTTGCTGTCTCTTTGCTGTTGGCAGCGGCTATGCTGGCCGTGTCTTCCGGCTCTTCGCGCTGGCCGAACACGTTCTTCTCGAAAGCCTGCAATTCTGCTTCAATGCGCTTCTGCTCGCGTGCCATGGCAGAGTCGTTCTGGGCATACTGTGACAGTGTTCGTCCAAGGGCGTTTGTTGTCTTGTAAATCTTGCCTTTGTAAGAGCCGGTAGTGAAATAGTCGTCGGCAGTCATGCTGGCAGCATTGTTCAGACTGCTTGTCATCACCGTCTGGCGGCTGAGGAATGGCTCCAGGTCGCTATAGCGCACCCAGAAAAGCGGATACTGCATGGCGCTGCCTCCAAAATCATCCTCGCGAAGCATTACAGGACAAAGAGCCAGTATCTTGCGGCGGAAGGTGGCGTTGCCCTGATCGAAGTAGGCCGTCTCCTTGATGTAGTATTTCTTTACCTCGGCAGAAGGAATGTCGCTGTTGTCGACACGCAGTTTCCCATTCTGCTCCTGATAGTAAATATGATAGTTGTCAAGCAGTTTCTTCATCGCTACACGCGCTGAGTCGGTAAACGACTCGTTGCCGTCTAACCTGTATTCGTAAACAGGAATGTAGCCGTTCAACGCGAGTTTGAAAACATAGGTGAAGAGATTCAACTGGCGGTCAATGGGCTCTACAGGATAGTAAAGGCCGGCATTTGCCTCTTCGTTGAGGTCCAGTTCGCGGTAGATGTCGCGTCGCCACACTACGTCTTCAGGCATGTCAAGTGCTGTGGGATACATCAGCCGTGCGCGCTGACTAATGCCCTGGCCGTTGCTGCTCTGTTGCTTCTTTGCCTGAGCCTGCTGTTGCCTACGTGCTTTTGGCTGTGCTACTGCCGAACCTGCCACAAGTGTTATTATCAATAAAAACAATACTCGCTTCATATATTCTTAATTCATAATTCGTAATTCATGGTTCTTTTCTCTCATGTCTTGCTTCTCACCTCTCGCCTATTGCTATTTCACGATCACTTCCATCGATGCTGACAATTTGCGTGCTGAGCCATCGGGGCCTACGGCTGTTACGTGTGATATGTAGAAGCGTTTGTTGCGTTGCAACTTACGGAAAGTGTCTTTCTGCCGTTCTGAGAAGTGTGCTCCCTCGCTCACCATGGGCACGGCATTACCCATGTTGTCGAAGAACACTGCTTCGAAACTTTGCACTTTGAACGGGACGTCAAGTATGCCGTCGTCAATGGCTGCTCCGATGCCGTCGGCGGCCATCAGTTGTGCTTTCGACAAACCTCCGCCCTTGTAGCGGATTGCTGCGCCGTTCTCGTCCTTCATAGATATATAAGGTGTAGGATCAGGCAAGCGTCTGACGCGGAAGGTAAAACTTCCCATCTGCTGTGGGCGTCCTGTGTTGGTCGACGTCACTGTTATGGTGACATCCTGACCAGGCGTGGTGGGACGTGCAATGTATCTGCCGGGACCAACAGGCGTAAGGGTTCCGCCAGACATGGATGCCTGAATTTTCGTGAGAGGCACGCCAGGTACGGAAACGCTAAGCGGATTTGAATAGCCTGCATAGAGCACATTCATCAAGTCTGCGGAAACCGTGGCAGAAGGGTCTACGACCGTGTACTTCTGTGAGAAATCACGCCTGACGGCTTCGCCGTTTCCGTTGTTCATTTGTATGTATCCTGACAACGTGAAATCGCCGGTCCGTCCGCATATTGTCTCATAGATACCGCCCGGCAGGTCTACCTCTCTGCCGCCAATGAAAATCTGTGGAGCCTGTGTGGTGTCGACAGCAGCCATAACAATATGGGCAGAAAAGCGATCGCCGCGAACAATGGTCTGTGCATTTGGAATAACAAATGCATTAAGCGCGTTTACGCGTATGTCCTTTAAGTCGATGTTTGAAACCAGTGTGTGCAGAACTTCTCCCTCTGCATAGCGTACGTCGCTTTGCAATTTTGAAAGCAGTGTTACTGCTGCGGCAACAGGCATGTTCTCAAACATATACTCCTGCCAGTTTTTCCCCTGAGCGCGTGCTGTTGCCGAAGGCTCAGTAGACAAACTGGAGGCAATCGTTCGCCGCTGAGTACTGTCTGTCACCATCGACAGGATGCGCTCGCGGAACTGGTTGATGGTCTCGTAGAGTTGCTGGCCGTGGCCACGGCTCGGCGCAAGCATCACCTGCGAGGCTGCTTCAAGGTCTTCCTTGTTGCGGATGTTGCTGATGTCGCCATCCTTGCCGTCGGCCTCGACGACAATGGCGTGTTTCAGATCGGCAACCAACTGGTAGAGAGAGTCGCTCATCTGCCGAACTTGCTGTGCGCGGTCAAACCATTGCTTAACTTTCTGAGGATTTTTCTTCAGTTGCTCTGCAAAGTCATCGTATATAGCCTGGTTCTCCTGTGCCGCATTTTCCGTGGAGCGCACCAAACTCTCCTCTACCACAGAGAAGCCGTTGAGCACCTCGGTAGATACGTTCAGTGCCAGCATAGCCATCAGTACTACGTACATCAGGTTGATCATTTTCTGGCGTGGAGATACCGGTCTTTTCTTAATAGCCATAAATTCCCAATTATGAATTAAGAATTGTGAATTATGAGTTATGAGTTAAAATTGCCTTTCACCGACATTGCCTCAATCATGCGTGCATAGATGCGGTTAAGTTCGGCAATCTGTTCGGCCATGTGGCGTATCTGGTCATTGATTTCGTCAATGGTGCCCATTTGCGAACTGGCACTCTTAAGTTGCATTTCGTAGACGCGGCTAATGCCAGTGAGGGTGCGGTTAAGATTTTCCATCTCCTCAGAGTCGGCTGTGAGACGCTTGCTCTGCTCGCTGACCTTGCGCAGTACTTCTGTCAGTTCGTTGAGTTCGTCAATATATTGTCCAGTTGCTTCGGCCACTTCGGCTGTAGGACCAGCGGCATTGTTGCCACCGCCCACGACGACTGCTCCGGCAGTTCCCGGTACCGCTTCTCCGAATGTGATGGTCTCGCCAGGTGTTGCGGCCGAGGCGGCTGCTATCGAGGCACCTGTGTTTGCAGTTCCGCCACCTATAATAATAGTTCCGCCGCCGGCAGTTGCGCTGTTGACGTTTTCTGTAGCAGCGTCTGCTGTATCCTGCTCCTCTGTGTCTGTTTCCGCAAGATGGATGTCAAGATCCATTCCGTCAGTAGTCTTGTCAAACGGACGGTCGAACGCGGAGAGAAAGAACACTACCACCTCTGTTCCCATTCCGAGGAACAGGAAAAAGTTTGCTCCCGGAAGGTGGGTGAGTTTGAACAGTGTACCGAGAATAACGATAGAGGCACCCCAACTGTAAGCATAGTTCAGGAATGTCTGTCCAGGAACGCTGTCCATCCATTTCTGCAACTTATATACGATGTTAAGTTTGCTATATTTTGTCATGATGGTCGTTTTGTGACTTGGTGTTGGAACTTACTTTTTACTGCGTTTCACTTTAACCTTTTCGCTCGTTGTGTTTGCAAGGCTTCGCACACAGCGGAAGCCTATGTACGAACGTGGCTGGTTCTGATATTCAAACGTACGCCATGCTGAGCGTATCATCGACTCAGGATCCTTCCATGAACCACCGCGAACGCTCTTCTTCTTCATGCTGTAGGGATCCTCAAGAGCAGCATTGTATCTGAGTTCTGGGTTAAGGTCGTTCATAGATTGCACGCCGGCCTCGGTATAAATGGTGGAAGTCCATTCAGCCACGTTTCCTGCCATGTCGTAAAGCCCGTTGGTGTTGGAGGCATACGTTCCCACGCGGCTGGTGATGAGATTGCCATCCTTGGTATAGTTGCCGCGATCGGGCTTGAAGTTGGCAAAATAGCAGCCTTCTCCCGAGGCAACGCTCTTGTCTTCCCAGGGGAATTCGTTCTGTTCCCTGCCGCGAGCGGCAAACTCCCATTCCACTTCAGTAGGCAGGCGGTAGCGCTGCACAAAGCGTGCTGCTGAGCCCAGACCTTTCAGAAGATATTCTGTGCGCCATGCGCAGAAGGCATTTGCCTGCTCCCAAGTCACGCCAACCACGGGATAATCGTTGTAGGCAGCGCTGGAGAAGTAGTTGCGCATGTAACTCTCGTTCTCTGCATTGGGGAAGTCGTTCACCCAGCAAGTGGTGTCGGGGTAAACGTTGACAATGTATGTGTTAAGGAAATCCCATGCTCCTGTATACTGCCTGTTGATCGTTTGTCTGACTATTCGTCCTTCGTCGTCAATGTATGCAGTGTCCTTGGATATCCATATCTGTTCGTTGTTGGCAGTCTGGGCATCGGTGTTAAGCACTCGCTCGCTGACCTCGGTGCGATATTTGCGCTTGGCAGCCTCCACATAGTCGTAGACTTCGTAGCGGTAATTCAGTTGGCGCCAGTCAATGAGTTTCTCGCCTGTCACAGGATTTGTGGTGTACAGGCTTTCAAAGGCACGTTGCTCGTCCTCGTTAGGCTTGCGCGGCAGAGGCTTCTTCCAGTTCAGATGGGGAGTTACGGGGTCTCCGTTTTTGTCCTCTTCAATCTTGTAACTTTCGTCACCGCCGTAATTTGGGTCGGCCAGACGCTCGCGCAGGATAGAGTCGCGCACGTAGTTGACAAACTGCCTGTACATAGAGTTGGTAACTTCGTGCTCATCCATCCAGAAGCCTTCCACAGAGACATCCTTCACGGGAGTCTGGCGGCCCCAAAGCGTGTCTTGCTGCTCTATACCCACTTTCACGTGGCCACGTCTCACGAGGGTCATCCCGTATGGTGTCGGCTCGCTGAAGGTACGTCCTCCTGCTCCCGTAACTTCTCCTCCGCTCGACGAGGAAAGTTTAGAGCCCAAACAGCCGGTAAGCGAGAATACCAAGAGGGCCAGCACGGCGGTGCTCAGCACTCGTGTAGCCAAGTATTGTGCTTCGTTGCTAATCTTTTGTTGTGTCATATTTCTTTTTTGTCTTCTGTTCTTGTCGATAAAGTGTGCGTAGCAATTTATAGTATGCGTACGCTTTGATGGCGATTGCGGCCGTGCTTGCCAAGGTTGAGTTCTGTCTGATATCCTACAAACAGTTCGTGGCTGCCGTTGCCTGTACCAGTTCCGGAAGTGTACATCTCGTAACTGTATCCCAGGCATATGCCGTGGAAATTACCGCCTATCATGCCCGTCACTGAGTTGGCAGGACTGTATCCTAATCCGATGTAGAGCATGCGCTTCTCATGGGAATAGCGCAACCGTGTTGTGACGTCCACCCGATATGCATTCCAGTCAGTCCGCACTAACATGGTCGGATGTATTGATAGAAACGGATTTCTTAGCCGAATATTGTATCCTCCCGTAAAATAATATGTTGATGCTACTTCGAAATTTGAGCGTTCTCCAATCTCTACTGTCGGTGCTGTTAAGTGCAGCATTGACAGTCCGAGAAACCAGTTTCGACGCTGATAGTAGAGACCGGCGCTGAGATCAAACGCTGTACCGTTGACATCACTCGTGGAGAAAGCAGGGTCGCTGGGATTTTCCAGGTCAAGTTCGCTGCCTTTGAAGCCTTCGCTCAGCAGGCCTCCCTGAAGCCCGATGCTAAGTGTACCGCCAAGCAATCGCAGTTTCGGCGCATACTGTAGTATGATGCGTTTGTGAGAGAAGAGGCCTATGTCGTCGTTGAGGAGTTGCAGTCCGACACCGTGTGTTATTCCCAGAGCCTTGAATGGCATGTCGGCGGCAGCGTACATTGTCCGTGGATTGTTCTCAAATCCTACCAGCGACATGTTGTAGGCCACAGCAACGTTTATCTTCGACTCCTTGCCTGCGGCAGCGGGATTAAACTGAGGTTCCATCGCCCAGTAATGGGCGAAAGATGCTTCTTGCTGAGCCATTGCCATCATGGCACAGGCGAGCAAGCAAAAGGCAACAATTAGTCGTTTCACCTTCTTATTAACGTGCGAATTGTTGCATTTATTGTAAAAAAAGTGAAAAGGAGACAGAATTTAATCCGTAGTATTGAAAATTTTCCTACCTTTGCATCTATATATATTAATAATGTGTAGAACGATATGAAAAAGTTGATATTGACTATAGTTGCACTGTTGTGCATAACCAATGTGATTATTGCCGTTCCTGCTCACAAGGGTAGCGTCAGCGTAAGGCAGCAGGACGGAACCATGCTCACCCTGCGCCTTCATGGCGACGAATGGCGGCATTTTACTACCACCGATGACGGTTATACCGTGGTGCGCAATGCCGACGGCAACTATGTTTATGCAACTCTTGACGGCGACAGGCTTGTTGCTACGGAGCATTTGGCTCACGACAAGGCTGACCGCCAGTCGTCTGAGAAGGCTCTGCTCCAGACGCTCGACCGCTACCAGTGTGCCCCAATGCCTCAGTCAACGCAAGCCGTGTGGCAGCAGGTGCAGGAGCACCAGCGACAGACACTTGCACGCCGTCGGGTAGCCGCCTACGACTATAAAAAGTTCAAGGGACTTGTTATACTTGTGCAGTTCAACGACAAGAAGTTTTCGCGCGAAGATTATAAAGACATCATCACAGGAATGATGAACGACGAAAACTATACCGGATATACCGATACGAGCGGCAGTAAGGTTACAATGACTGGTAGCGTTCGCGATTACTTCAACGACAATTCCCTCGGCAAGTTCCAGCCTCACTTCGATGCCTACGGCCCATATACAGTAGACTTTAGCCAGTACGACGGAGGCAGCAAAACATCGGCAATACTCAATGCAGCCATCAATCAGGCTGATAGCGACATTGATTTCAGCAAGTACGACGGCGATGGCGACGGCATGGTCGATATGGTGTATTTTGTGGTGGCCGGCAATGGAGCCAACTACGGCGGCAACGACGAGCGCCTCTTCTGGCCACATCGTTCTATAGTGTACAACAGAGGCTGGGTGCAGAAGGATGGAGTTTATCTTTACGACTATGCCAGTTCCGTAGAACTTTATGGCTATACAAGTTATCCCACTACTGTCACCATTGACGGCATAGGCACTATCTGCCATGAGTTTAGCCATGTTCTCGGACTTCCCGACTTTTATGATGCCGACTACGAGGAAAGTGGCGGTGAAAGCCTGCACCCCGACGTTTGGTCGGTGATGTCCGGCGGAAGTTATATGAACACAAGCCGTACGCCGGTGGGCTATTCGCTCTATGAGCGCTGGTCTGTCGGATTTGCCGACACTCCCAAGGGGATAGACAGCGACGGCAAATACACGCTGTCTCCTTTGTATAGCAGCAACAGCGGCCTTATGATCCAGAGTCCTGTCGACAACGAGTATTTCCTGTTGGAAAACCGTCAGAAGACAGCCTTCCGCTGGGATGCATACCTGCCTGGCAGCGGTATGCTGGTGTACCGTGTTGATAAAACCAATCAGCAGGTTTGGCAGAACAACACTGTGAATAATAATCCAGCGCACAACTACTACCAGTTGGTGCGCGCCGGTGGCGATTCACACGCCAGCACAGCATGGGATGCTTTCCCGGGAACAGGACGTGTGACGGAGTTGCACAATGCAACGTCGCCGGCCAATCTGAAAACATGGGATGGACACAGTACCAAGTGGGGCCTTTCAAACATAGCCATGACCAACGGCGTCATCACGTTTGACGTTGCCAACACCTATGTGCTGACGAGCATCACCTTGCCTGAATCGCTGTCCCTTGGCGTCGGGGTTAATACCACTCTTGCTGTCGAGGCCACTCCGTCGTTTGCTGAGTATACGCTGACGTGGGCGTCCGACAATACATCTGTTGCCACGGTCGACCAGAACGGCGTGGTGACAGGCGTCGCTGCCGGCACGTGTGTCGTAACAGTGACAAGCGATAACGGCTGCTCTGCTCGGTGTGTCGTCACTGTTACGGAGTTGCCCATATACAGTGTAGGCGACTTCAAACAACTGCCCGACGACACCGAGGCACGCCTGCAGTTCGCTGATGCAGAGGTGCTCTACGTATATAATAATACAATGTACGTGCGCGATGCCGCCGGTGGTGCCATCATGCTTGCCGACATGAACCTCGGACTGCAGCGCAACGACATCGTTGCGGGTGAAATCGTGGCGCGCAAGGCCGCTAAGAACAATATGCCACAGGCCGTCGGCATGGGTACGTCTACTAATGCCTCGAAACTCACCATCACTGCCGGTGCAGAGGTGTTGCCACGCGAAGTGAAACTTGACGACCTTACTGAAGCAGACTATTCAGACTATGTGCTCGTGAAGGCTGCCAAACTCGTTCGCGACGGCGGCGTGTGGGCTACGGAGGGCGAGGCTCGTGCGCGTGTGTGGAATATGTTCCAGATAAGCATCTCCCTGAAGAATTACGAGAACAATTATTTTGATATTCCTGCCATCTATGGCACCGATGTCTTGTCGGGCAGCGTTATCAACGAATTGTATATGCTTGCAAGTCCTGTACAGGTGGACGATCCTACTGGCATTATGATGATTGAGAACAGCAGCCACAAGGCCACACCGCTCTACAGGCTTGATGGCATGCCAGCCCCGTCAGACGGCAAGGGCATTGTCATCAGCAACGGAAAGAAAATAGTTAAGAGATAGTAATTGCTGCTTCGCCGCCAATTCTATTTCACCAGTACTACGAGATATTTGCTGGTGCTCCAGAACAGTTGCGGATTTTGTATGCGTAGCACATACTGTTTGCGTGCATCCTGCTCCAGTGTATAACTGGCGGCAGGATGTGACGTAAGTAACTTGGCATAGCGTGAATACAGTTGTATTTCCTTGTCAATGCGTATGTCTATTTTCGTGAAGTATTCGCGGTTGAAGTTTTTCTGAAGCACGCGTCCGTTTTCGTAGATGTGCTGGTTTTTCAGTTCTCGTTTCGTGCCATAGGCAAACCAGGCCGTGTTAAGTTGCTTGTCCTGGCTTGTTATAGTCTGCGATTGCTGGGCTGTCTCTTCGCGCAGGCTGTTTACGCCGGCCTGCAGTTGTTCCACCTGCTTGTCCAGTTCGTCTATGCGCACATTCTTCGATTCCAGTTCGGCGCGCAGTTGTCGCAGTTGGCTGTCTTTTTCTTCCATCTGGCTGGCCAGGTTTTCCACCGTGCGTCGCAGTTCTTCTCCCTTGAAAGAACTCTGTCTTAACTGTCCGCGCAGTTTATTTATCAGTTCGCGGTTCTGGCGCATGGTTTCCTGCAGTTGCTCCATCTCCTCGCGTATGATTTCTGCCTGGTTGGCACCTTCGCCGTTACGCACCACGCTGACGCGGTCTTGTGCGGCATTGATGGCCTTGAAGCCATCGTCAATGGCATTCATGGTGGCCATGATGTCGTTCAGTTCGGTATCTTTCTGTGCAATGATGCGGTTCAGTGAGTCGCGCTGCTGAATAAGCAGGATGTCAATCTGTTTTGTGTCCTGCTTCTTGCAGCCTGTCAGCAGCAGAATGCCTGCGGCTAATATAATTAACTTCTTCATGTCTGTCTTTCTGTTAGCAATACTCCTTTCCTGCCACTATCACCACAAACTCTCCCCGTGGCTCATGTTCCGTGAAGTGGGCGATAGCCTCTGCCAGCGAGCCGCGCACGCTCTCCTCGTGCACCTTGCTAATCTCGCGGCACACGCTTACCTGTCGCTCCTGTCCCATTACTTCTGCCAACTGCTGCAGCAGTTTCACCACTCTGTAGGGTGATTCGTAGAATATCATGGTGCGCTGTTCTTTGGCAAGTGCCTCTATGCGCGACATGCGTCCCTTCTTTTGTGGCAGGAAGCCTTCGAAGCAAAACCTGTCGCACGGCAAACCGCTGCTTACCAGTGCCGGAACGAATGCCGTTGGTCCGGGCAGTGTCTGTACCTCCACTCCTGCGCGCACGGCTTCGCGCACCAGAAAAAAACCCGGGTCGCTGATGCCTGGTGTGCCTGCGTCGCTCACCAGTGCCACGGTCTGTCCTGCCAGCAGGCGTTCAATGACGGGAGCGCTTGCCGTATGCTCGTTGAATTTGTGATGTGATAGCATGTGCTGGTGGATATCAAAGTGCTTCAGCAGAATTCCTGTGGTGCGTGTGTCCTCTGCCAGCACGAGGTCAGCCTCTTTCAATATCCTTATGGCGCGGAGCGTCATGTCTTCCAGGTTTCCCACGGGCGTGGGAACAATGTATAAAATGCCCATAACCGCGGCAAAAGTACGAAAAAACGTGAGCACGGCAAAAGAAATAGCCATTTTCCTTTGCCCGACATCCTATTTTATCCTAAATTTGCAGCATGACATCACTTCGCAACATCCTCGCTCTGGCGGTGCTTGCCGTGGCATCCCTCGCCAGTTCACAGACCTACGAAAACCAGTACGAACGCAGTCTTAGTGACCTTATGGCCGACGTCGGGCGCCGTTTCGGTGTCCGGTTCCGCTATCAGGTTGACACCGTCGGGCGCCGCATGCCTTATGCTGACTTCCGTGTGCGTCCTTATAGCCTTGAGCAGACTCTCGACAATATTTGCCGCTACTACGACTGGAACTGGTGGAAGCAGCGTGGCAACTGGTACAAAATCTGCCAGTACGAGTACCCTCGCCGCCACGTCAGCGAAGGTCAGCAGATGCTTCAGTATCTTAGCGGTCTGTATGCCAGTCGCGAGCAGTGGGAAGCACGTCGTGACACACTGCGCCGTGAGGTGGTGAGCAGACTTGGTCTTAAGGAATTTCTCGACTCCTGTGTCAGTGGGCAGCCTGTTCTCTCCAAGATACGCCGCCACGACGGATATACCATGCAGAACATCTGTATTGAACTCACTCCCGGGCTGCACCTTTTCGGTACTGTCTACAGTCCGGCGACAAAGGGCAAGCATGCACTTGTCATCTGTCCCGACGGCCACTGGCAGCCCGGGCGCTATCGCGAAGCGGAGCAACTGCGGCTGGCCACCCTTGCACGTATGGGCGCCGTTTGCGCAGACTTCGACCTTTACGGATGGGGAGAATCGGAGCGTGAGGTCGGTGCAGAGGCCCATGCCACTGCGCGTGCGCATGTCTATCAGGCAGCATGCAGCGAGAAACTTCTCGACTATCTGTTGCGCAACAGGAAAGACATCGACACCGCGAGGGTAGGAGTGTGCGGCGGTAGCGGAGGAGGCACGCATACTGTACTGCTTGCCCTTATCGACAGGCGTATAAAGGCTTCTGCCCCCGTGGTGCATCTGGCAAGTCATTTCGACGGCGGCTGCCCATGCGAGAGTGGCATGCCTGTGCAACTCAGTGCTGGAGGAACCTGCGAGCCCGAACTTGCCGCTACGATAGCGCCGCATCCGCTGCTCGTGGTGAGCGACGGCGGCGACTGGACAGCAAGTGTGCCCGATGTCGAGATGCCCTATCTGCAGCGCATCTACGATTTCTATGGAGCGCGCGACAATGTGCGCAATGTCCATCTGCCCGACGACCGCCACGACTTCAATGAGAACAAGCGGCAGGCAGTCTACGACTTCTTTATTGACATCTTTGGGCTCGACCGTGCGAAACTCGACGAAAGCAAGGTGACGATAGAGCCTGCCGAACAAATGAAATCTCTGTACAAATGAAAAAGTTTCTCTCTCTGTCGCTGCTGTTGCTGCTTTTGCCGACAATGGCAGTATGGGCGGAAAAGCCGTGGGACAACGGTCCGCTCCAGGTGTCGGCCAACGGCAGGTTTCTGCAACATTCCAACGGCAAGCCGTTCTTCTGGTTGGCCGATACGGGATGGCTTCTGCCGCAGCGGCTGAACCGCGACGAGGCAGCCCACTATCTGCAGCAGACCGCCGAGGCGGAATTTAACGTCGTGCAGATACAGGTGCTCAACGAACTCCCGTCGTACAACGTCTACGGTCAGTCGTCTGACGACGAGGCCTACTGGCGGCACCTTGACTACATCGTCGGCGCAGCGGAGAGAAACGGCATATATGTCGCCATGGTCTGCGTGTGGGGCTCGCAGGTCAAGAGAGGACGCATGGACGAGGCAAAGGCCAAGGAATACGGTGCCTTTCTTGCGCGCCGCTATGCCGACAGGCCGAATATCATATGGATGATAGGCGGCGATCTGCGTGGCGACATCCATCCCGAAGTGTGGCAGGCGCTTGCCACCAGCATAAAGGCTGTAGACAAGACCCATCTTATGACTTACCATCCGCGCGGGCGCTTCACTTCCGCGTGTTGGTGGAGTGATGCCGCGTGGATCGACTTCCATACTTTCCAGAGCGGCCATCGGCGCTACGGTCAGCAGATGGGGTCGAAGGACTACATCATTCCCGAAGGCACAGAGGAAGACAACTGGCAGTATGTCGCCCTTACGTGGCAGAAAGACAGCCGCCGCCCAGTGCTCGACGCTGAGCCGAGTTATGAGGACATACCGCAGGGTCTCCATGGCGTTGGTGAGCCTCGCTGGACGTCGGCCGATGTCCGTCGCTATGCCTACTGGAGCGTCTTCGCAGGTTCCTGCGGCCACACCTACGGCCACAACAGCATAATGCAGTTCTATCGCTACGGCCTGCCGCCTGCCTACCAGGCCTGCGAGCCGTGGTATGATGCTCTTCAGGCCGAGGGGCGCCATCAGATGCGCTATCTCAAGGAACTTATGCTTATGCTACCGTATTTTGAGCGTGTTCCCGACCAGGATATTGTTCGTGACAATGGCACTGGCTATGACCGCCTTTGTGCCACGCGCGGCAACGACTATCTGCTGGTCTACAACTATACCGGTCGCACTATGACTCTCGATTTCAACAGGATAGTTGGTGAAGAGAAGACGGTGTGGTGGATGGAGGCATCCACTGGCAGGCGCACGCTGCTTGGTACTTTCAAGAGTGGCGTCGTCACGCTTCGTCCACACCATGCCGGCGACGGCGTGCTGATAGCCATAGACTCGTCAAAGCATTATATAGAATAGCCAAAAAGGTGTCGGCAAAGAGAGCGAGAGCCCACGGCAGTCTGAAATGACTCTGTGGGCTCTCGCCTTGTTATTTTAAATATGTGCGTCGCTTAGGGCTGCTTTCCAATGTAGGCAAGGATGCCACCGTCGACGTAGAGCACGTGGCCATTGACGGCATCCGAAGCGTGTGATGCGAGGAAAACGGCAGGACCGCCCAGTTCCTCGGGCTCAAGCCAGCGGCCAGCAGGAGTCTTGGCGCAGATAAACGAATCGAACGGATGACGGCTGCCGTCAGGCTGGCGCTCACGCAGCGGTGCTGTCTGCGGTGTGGCGATGTAGCCCGGGCCGATGCCGTTGCACTGTATGTTGTATTCGCCATACTCCGAGCAGATATTGCGGGTGAGCATCTTCAGTCCGCCCTTGGCGGCAGCGTATGCGCTCACCGTCTCGCGGCCGAGTTCTGACATCATGGAGCAGATGTTGATAATCTTGCCTTCGCGGCGCTCCATCATTTCGGGCAGCACAGCAGCGCTTACGATGTACGGCGCAACGAGGTCGACATCGATAACCTGCTGGAACTCCTGGCGCTTCATCTCGTGCATCGGAATGCGCTTGATGATACCGGCGTTGTTGACGAGGAT